>CAZREK010000063.1:0-9941 GCA_964598965.1 uncultured Bifidobacterium sp.
CGGCGCGCCGAAGGTCGACGAGGGCGCGCTCGCCCGCGGCCTCGAGGCCAGCAAGGTCTGGATCAAGGACAGCATCAAGCTGCAGAAGGAACTCGTCGCCAGCGTCATCGCGACCAAGGGCCCGATCGTGCCGATGCAGTACTCGGTCGCTGTCGACTACGCCCCCGAGGTCATGGACGCGGTCGCCCCGATCGCCACCCCGGCGCTGTCGGTGGCCATCGCCATCGCCGGCAAGGCCGAGCGCAACGCCGCCACCGACGCTGCCGCGGCCGACGCCGTCGCCAAGCTCTGCGGTGAGGGCGCTGCCTTCGAAGGCCGCGACCGCGAGGTCAAGGAAGCCGTGCGCAGCCTGACCAAGAAGCTCGTCCGCAAGCGCATCGTCGAAGAGGGCAAGCGCATCGACGGCCGTGGCCCGCGCGACCTGCGTCCGCTGTCCAGCGAGACGGGCGTGCTGCCCACCGCTCACGGCACCGGCCTGTTCCAGCGTGGTGAGACCCAGGTGATGAACGTCGTCACCATGGGCATGCCGAAGATGAACCAGCTGCTCGACACGCTGGGCCCGGACACCAACAAGTACTTCCTGTTCCACTACAACATGGCCCCGTGGGCCAACGGCGAGACCGGCCGCGTCGGTTCGCCCAAGCGCCGCGAAATCGGCCACGGTGCGCTGGCCGCCCGTGCGCTGCTGCCGGTGCTGCCCCCGATGGAGCAGTTCAACTACACCCTGCGCCTCGTCGCCGAAGTGCTCGCCTCCAACGGCAGCACCTCGATGGCGTCGGTGTGCTCGGGTTCGCTGGCCCTCATGGACGCCGGTGTGCCGATCAAGGCCGCCGTCGCCGGTATCGCCATGGGCCTGGTCTACGCCGAGGGCAAGTACACCACCCTCACCGACATCCTCGGTGCCGAGGACGCGTTCGGCGACATGGACTTCAAGGTCGCCGGCACCGCCGACGCGATCACCGCTCTCCAGCTGGACACCAAGATCGACGGCATCCCCGCCGACGTGCTGGCCGCCGCGCTGGACCAGGCCAAGGAAGCCCGTGCAGAGATCCTGGCGAACATGAACGCCTGCATCTCGGCCCCGCGTCCCGAGGTCGCCGAGACCGCCCCGAAGATCATCACGATCACCATCCCGATGGACAAGATCGGCGAGGTCATCGGGCCCAAGGGCAAGGTCATCAACACCATCGTCCAGGAGACGGGTGCGGAGATCAGCGTCGACGACGACGGCGCCCAGGGCATCGTCACCATCGGCGCCGTCGAGGCGTGGCGCATGGAAGACGCCAAGGCCCGCATCCAGGCGATCGTGTCGCCGCCGATGGCCGAGGTGGGCAAGACCTACGCCGGTCGCGTCGTCAACATGACCAAGTTCGGCGCCTTCGTCAACATCCTCCCCGGCCGCGACGGCCTGGTGCACATCTCCAAGCTGGGCAAGGGCAAGCGCGTCAACAACGTGGAAGACGTGCTGACTCTCGGCCAGGAGATCGAGGTCATCGTCGAGGAGATCGACGAGAAGGGCAAGGTCAGCCTCACCCCCGGTGAGAGCTGGGACCCGCAGCTGCCCGAAGGCACCCCGGACCAGGGCCCGCGCCGCGAGCGCGAGGACCGCGGCGATCGTGGTGACCGCGGCGACCGTGGTGGCCGTGACCGCGACCGTGGTGACCGTGGCGATCGTGGCCCGCGCCGCGACAGCGCACAGCCGGTCGATGGCGCCGTCGCCGTCAGCTTCGACGACGCGTTCGACGCCGAACTCGCCGGCGAGCTGGGCGACCTCGGCCCCGGTGGCGAGGCTGGCGGCAACGCCGGCGAGCGTGGCGACCGCGGTGATCGCGGTGGCGACCGCGGCGGCCGTCGTCGTCACCGTTGATCCGGTGACGAGTTGACCGATCTGCGGATCACACAACTCGATTCAGGCCTGACGGTGGCCACCGAACGCGTGCCTGGCACGCTGTCGGTGGCCACCGGCGTCTGGGTCGCGGTCGGGTCGCGCGACGAACCCGACCACATCGCCGGCGTCAGCCACTTCCTCGAGCACCTGCTGTTCAAGGGCACCACCAGCCGCACCGCGCAGGAGATCGCCCGCGGGGTGGACCGCCGCGGCGGCGACTGCAACGCCTACACGGCCAAGGAATACACCGCTTACTACTGCCGCCTGCCCGCCCGCCATGCAGGCCACGCGTTCGAACTGCTGGGCGATGTGCTGTGCCACCCCGCCCTGCGCGACGAGGACGTGCACGGCGAGCGCCAGGTGATCCTGGAGGAGCTGGCGATGGACGACGAGGCGCCCGACGACGTCGCCCACCGCGCCTTCGCTGCCACCCTGTTCACCGACCATCCGTTGGGCCGCGACCCTGCGGGCGACCGCGACCATGTCGCTGCGATCACGCCAGACGACGTGCGCGGCTTCTTCGACCAGCACTACCGCGCCGGCAACATGGTGGTGGCGGCCGCCGGCCCGCTGGACCACGACGAGATGGTGGCCGCGATCACCGACGCCTTTGCAGACGTGCGCCACGGTGGCTCGCGCCCGGTGCGCACGGTGCCGATTTCGATCGGTGGCGACGTGCACCTGGACGACGACACCGAACAGACCCATGTGGTGTTGGGCCTGCGCGCGGTCGCTCGCCGCGACCCGCGCCGTGAGGCCCTCGACGTCGTGAATCACGTGTTCGGCGGCGGCCTGTCCAGTCGCCTGTTCGAGGAGATCCGCGAGAAGCGCGGCCTGGCCTACGCCGTCTACTCGGGCGTGTCAGCGTTCGAGGACGCGGGTGCCTTCCAGATGTACGCCGGCACCTTGCCGCAGCACGCGGACGAGGTGCGCGGCTTGTTCCAGTCCGAACTCGCGCGCCTGGTGGCCGACGGCATCACCGACGACGAGCTGGACATCGCCAAGGGTTACCTCACCGGCGCGTTCGAGTTGGGCCTGGAGGACAACGGGGCCCGCATGGCGCGCAACGGCGCCCTGCTGATCACTTCTGGTGAAGTGCGCGCGATCGAGGACCAGGTGGCCCGCTGGGCCGCGGTGGATCAGAACGCCGTCAACGCAGCAATCGGCGACGTGTTGTCCGCCGAACCGATCACCGTGACGGTCGGCCCGACCTGATCAGGCCGTGGGCGGCGGCAGGTTGCTGACCGGCTTGTCGCCCAGCACCGGGGTGCCCCCGGTCTCCAGCGCCTTCAGCTCTTCGACGATGCCGGCGATCTTGGTCTCGTCGTCGGCGCCGCCGCGGTTGGTGCGCTGGGCGTAGACGATGCGGCCCAGGTCGTCGAGCAGGTCGTCGGCCTTGCGCTTGTCCTTCAGTTCGTCGGCCTTCTCCTTGGCAGCAGTGCCGAGTTGCTGGGCCTTCTCTTTCGCCTTGTCGAGGAATCCACTCATACCTGTTGTTCTACTCCACCGGGGAAGGGCTACGTTCGTCGCCATGGGAAGTATCCGAGTGGGTGTCGTCGGGGCCGGTGGGAAGATGGGCACAGCGGTGTGCGCCGCGGTCGCCGCCGACCCTGCACTGCAGCTGGTGGCCGCCGTCGACCCGCACGCAGTCGGCCAGGTGCGCGAGGGCGTCGCCATCGCCGCCGAACCGCGGGCACTGGTCGACGCCGAGTGCCAAGTGGCTGTGGACTTCACCGTGGCCGCCGCCGCCCGCACCACGCTGCCGTTCCTGGCGATGCACGGCATTCACGCCGTCGTGGGCACCACCGGTTTCGACGCCGACGACTTCGCCCGCTTCCGCAGCGAGTTCAGCGGCAGCAACTGCCTCATCGCCGCCAACTTCGCGATCAGCGCCGTGCTGATGATGCGTTTCGCCGAGCTTGCTGCGCCGTGGTTCGACACGGCCGAGATCATCGAGCTGCACCACGACCAGAAGATCGACGCCCCGTCGGGCACCGCGGTCACCACCGCCAACCGGATGGCGGTGGCTCGCGGTGGCGACTGGGCCCCCGACCCCACGCAGCACGAAGTGTTCGCAGGCGCGCGTGGTGGCACCGCACCCGGTGGCCTGCGCGTGCACTCGGTGCGCATGCGCGGCATGGTCGCCCACCAGGAGGTCATCCTCGGCGCCCAGGGGCAGACGCTCACCATCCGCCAGGACAGCTACGACCGCCTCAGCTACATGCCCGGCGTGCTGCTGGGTTGCAAGCGCATCGCCGAGTTCCCCGGCCTCACCCTCGGCCTGGACCAGTTTCTGAACCTCTAGCCGCGGCGGGCGGCCTCGATGGTGGCGATGTCGATCTTGCGCATCTGCATCATCGCCTCGAACGCGCGCTTGGCCGCGGCCGGGTCCGGGTCGGCGAGAGCTTCGCTGAGCGCACGTGGGGTGATCTGCCACGACACGCCCCACTTGTCCTTGCACCACCCGCAGGCGCTCTCCTGGCCGCCGTTGGACACGATCGCGTTCCACAGGCGATCGGTCTCGGCCTGGTCGTCGGTGGCGATCTGGAATGAGAACGCCTCGCTCTGCGGGAACGTCGGCCCGCCGTTCAGGCCGAGGCACGGAATGCCGCACACGGTGAACTCGACGGTGAGGACGTCGCCCTCGTGCCCGTCGGGGTAGTCACCTGGCGCGAGCCGGATGGCGGTGACCGCGCTGTCCGGGAAGGTCTCCGCGTAGAACCGCGCTGCGTCGGCCGCCGTGCCGTCGAACCACAAACAGATGGTGTTCTTGGCGGTCACGGCGGCCTCCGATCAGCTCAGGCGAGGGCGGCGATGGCCGCGTCGTAGTTCGGCTCTTCGCCGATGCTGGGGCACAACTGGGTATAGATCACCTTGCCGGCGGCGTCGATGACCACGACCGAGCGGGCCATCAGCGCGGCCAGGCGGCCGTCGGCCATCTTCACGCCGTAGTCGTCGCCGAAGCTGCTGCGGAAGGTGCTGGCGGTGGTGACGTTCTCGATGCCCTCGGCGCCGCAGAAGCGCTTCAGCGCGAACGGCAGGTCGGCCGACACGCACACGACGGTGGTGTTGTCCAGGCCGGCGGCAAGCTCGTTGAACTTGCGCGTGCTGGTGGCGCAGATGCCCGTGTCGATGCTGGGGAAGATGTTGAGGATCACGCGCGTGCCGGCCAGACCGGCGAGGGTGACCTCGGCCATCTCCGACGAGGTGAGGGTGAACGCGGGGGCCTGGGAGCCGACGGACGGGAGTTCGCCGACGGTGTTGACGGGGTTACCGCCGAGGGTCGTGGTTGCCATAGGTGTAAAGCGTACCTACCACGAGCGCCATGTGGCGTGGTCAGCGACCCCGCAGGTTGCGCACGTTCACCAGCAGGACGATCACGATCGACCCGCCGAGGAACCACCACTGGTAGCGGTCCACGAACCGCAGCACCGAGTTCAGTTCGGACTCGAACTGCTTGGCCAGCCACCACAGCAGGGCCAGGCGGGCCGCCAGGCCGACGGCGGCAAGCGGCACGAGCCGCTTCCACGAACTACGCGCTGCGCCGGACAGCACCCACACGATGTTGCTGCCGACGAAGAACGGCACGACCGCCCACTCGGCGCTGTCGAACGCCTTCTCGAACTTGCCCACCTGCTCCACCGGCATGCCCAGGAACCGCCAGAACCAGCGCAGCGCCTGGTCGCCGTAGACCCGGCCGATCATGTGGCACACCACGGCCATCGCCCCGATGCGGGCGGTGGCGATCAGGCACCACTGCCACAGCGGAATCCCGGTCGGCACCACTGCCACCAGGAAGCGGTTGCGCGACGACAGCCAGATCAGCCCGGCGGGGTGGCTGTCGTGCAATGTGGCCCACGCGGCAGCCGCGATGTTGGTGCACACGACCAGCCCGACGAACAGCACCAGCCAAATCGGGCCCGTTCGTGCCGTCGCGGGGCGTTCGGGCAGGCTAACTTCCTCGGCGGTCACGGCACAGGAGGGTAACGTGCGCGCAAGGTCAGTGGGGGGTGCAGCAGCCATCGCGCTGCTGCTGGCGGTCGCGGGGTGCGGAGAGAAGCGCGCCACGACGCAGGAGACGGTCGCACCGACGGACAACTCGACGAGCGCGTCGACCGGCAGTTCGACGGCCGGCTCCGATGGCGGGTCGACGGTGCCGGTGGCGACATTCGCGCCGAACGGCGAGGTCGCCGAGGTGAAGGCGATCGACAACAACTTCGTGCAGCAGACGCTCACTGTCGTGGCGGGCACGGACGTCAAGTGGACCAACAACGGGCGTAACGCACACAACGTGGTGCCAGAGGGCGACCCGCAGGCCACCACCTGGGGAATCCTCGACGCGGACTTCGAGCCGAAGGACACCTACTCGTACGTGTTCACGACGCCGGGCACCTACGTCTACTACTGCACCATCCACGGCACCGCGACGGCTGGTATGTTCGGCACGATCGTGGTCACGGCACCATGACCATTCCTGGGGGAGAACACATGACACGCAAGTTCATCGCCGCGTCTGCGGCCTTGGCCTTCTTGCTCGCCGCCTGCAGCGACGACAGCAAGAGCGACGACGCCGCCGGCACCACGGGTGCTCCGACGACGGCCGCACCGACCACGGTGGCCGACGCCGAGAACGTCCGCCACGTGCCGGAGGAGTACGACACCATTCAGGCCGCGGTCGATGCATCGGCCCCTGGCGACCTGGTACTGATCGCTCCTGGCACGTACCACGAGGCCGTGCAGGTCACCACCGACGAGCTCACCATCCGCGGGCTGGACCGCAATGAGGTGATCCTCGACGGTCAGCTCGACCTCGACAACGGGTTCCGTGTGCTGGGCGCCAAGGGCGTGGCCATCGAGAACATGACCGCGATGAACTACACCCGCAACGGCTTCTTCTGGACCGGTGTCGATGGCTACCGCGGTTCGTACCTCACCTCGTACCGCACCGGTGACTACGGCGTGTACGCGTTCGACTCGGTCAACGGCCAGCTGGATCACATCTACGCCGCAGGCAGCCCCGACGCCGGCGTGTACATCGGCGAGTGCTACCCGTGCAACGCCGTCGTCACCGACGTCGTCAGCGAGCACAACGGCTTGGGCTACTCGGGCACCAACTCGGGCGGCAACCTGCTGATCGTCAACTCGATCTGGCGCTACAACCGTGCCGGCATCGTGCCCAACAGCGGCAGCTACGAGCTGTGCTACCCGGAGCGCGAGACCACCATCGTCGGCAACGTGGTGTACAGCAACAACCAGGGCGACACGCCCGCCATCGACGTGGCACTGCTGGCCATGGGCAACGGCATCATCGTCCCCGGTGGCGTGATGAACGACATCGAGCGCAACCTGGTGTACGACCACGACAAGGGGGGCATCGCCCTGGTGCCGTTCCTCGAGCAGGACCCCAACGACGACATCCCCACCCAGGACGAGTGGACGATGTCCTGCGCCGACCAGAAGGCGCTGGAGACCACCGACCCGGGCGACGTGATCATCTGGGAATCGCGGATGAACCGCGTCATCGGCAACGTGCTGGAGGACAACCGCGGCGCCGACCTGCTGGTCGCGGCTGTCACCACGACGGGCGACAAGCTGGGCCACTGCTTCTCGGACAACACGTTCACCTCGAGCGCACCGAACGACATCGAGGCGGTTGCCCCGTGCGATGCGACCGGTACGGGTGATTGGGCGAACGGTGCCTACGACATCCTGCCGTGGCTGGACGAGCAGCACCCGCCGTCCGCCGACTGGAAGACGGCCACGCTGCCCGACCTGCAGCCGCAGGAGAACATGCCCGACGCGGCCACCGCGCCGGCGCACCCGGCCACCGACGTGCCGATGAAGGTCGATGTGGCCTCCATCAAGGTGCCCTCCAAGCCGGCAGCCTGACATGAAGCTTCGGTGGTGGGCGGCGGCCTGCCTGGTGCTGGCCGCCACCGGATGCAGCAACGACAGCGACGGTGGGGGCGAGCAGGGGATCACCCTGCACGCCTCCACCGACGCAACCTCGCTGGGGCAGCCCGACGAACCGATCGCCGGGCCCCAGGGGGCCATTCCCCAGTTCGTGGTGGAGTGCATGTACAGCCACACCGCGGCCGACGACCCGATCGTCGCCCCGGGCGAGCCTGGTAACAGCCACTTGCACGTGTTCTTCGGCAACACCACCACCGACGCCGACAGCACGATCGACTCGCTCATGCAGGGCGACACGACGTGCGATCAGCCGCAGGACCTCGCCGCCTACTGGGCGCCGGCCTTGCTACGCGGACCGCAGGTGATCGAGCCGGTGAAGAGCACCGCCTACTACCGGCCGGGTCTGGGCGTCGACCCCACCACGGTGCAGCCGTTCCCGGAAGGGCTGCTGATGGTCGGCGGCAATGCCGGTGCAACTGGCGAGCAGCCGCTGTCGATCGTGGCCTGGAGCTGCGGCGCGGCCGCTGAGCGGTCGCCCACGCCGATCGAGTGCCACACCGGGCGCAACATGCGCCTGATCATCACCTTCCCCGACTGCTGGGACGGCAAGCACCTCGACAGCAAGAACCACCACACGCACATCGCCTACAGCTCGGGCGGGGTGTGCCCCGAGGGTTACCCGGTGCCGATCCTGCAGCTGCAGTTCAGCGTGGAATACCCGGTCACCGGCTCGGTGGAGGGGCTGTCGTTGTCCAGCGGTGGGGTCAACACCGGCCACGCCGACTTCATGAACGGGTGGGTGCCCGAGAAGCTGGCCAGCGAGACCGAGCTGTGCATCCATCGCGAGGTGGTGTGCGGCGTCGCCAGCGGCCGCCGCAACGGCTGACCGCGCCCAACCGGCGCGATCTACAACCGGCCGCTGGCGATCACACGCTCGAGGAAGTCGGCCGTCTCGGGCTGACTGGGCGCGGTGAACAGCTTGCCCGGGGGAGCGGACTCCAGGATCACGCCGTCCTTCAGGAAGCACACCAGGTCGGCGATCTCCTTGGCGAAGCCCATCTCGTGGGTGGCCAGGATCATGGTCATCCCCTGACCTCGCATGTCGCGGATGACGTTCAGTACCTCGCCCACCAGCACGGGGTCCAGCGCCGCGGTCACCTCGTCCAGCAGCATCAGCTCGGGCTGCATCGCCAGCGCGCGCACGATGGCGACACGCTGCTGTTGGCCGCCCGACAGCTGGTCGGGGTAGGCGGTGGCCTTGTCGTCCAGCCCGAAGCGCCCGAGCAGTTCGTGCGCGTGGGCTTCCGCCTCGGCCTTGGTGCGGCCCAACACCTTGGTGGGGCCCAGCGTGATGTTGCGCAGCACGCTCATGTGCGGGAACAGGTTGTAGCTCTGGAACACCATCCCGATGCGGCGGCGGATGGGGTCGGGGTCGAGGCCCGGTTCGGCGATGTCGACGACACCATCCGCGCCGGACAGGAAGATCTCGCCGTCGTCCACCGGCTCGAGCAAGTTGATGCAACGCAGCAGCGTGCTCTTGCCGGAACCGCTGGCGCCGATGAGGCACACGACCTCGTGCTCGCCGACCTCCAGCGACACATCGTCGAGGACGGTGTGCGTGCCGAACGTCTTGCGCACACCGCGCACGGACAACTTGGGCGTGCTCATGCGATCACCGACCCACCGGTGCGGCGCCGTTGACGCGCGGCGTACCAGTCCACCAGACGCGTCTCGGGAATCGTGAGGATCAAGAAGATCAGCGCCGCGGCCACCAGCGGCGTGAAGTTGAGCGTGCGGTCCTTGATCGACGTGGCTCGGCGGAACACCTCGATGGGGCCCAGCAGCGACAGCAGCGCGACGTCCTTCTGCAGCGACAGCATGTCGTTCATCAGCGGCGGCACCACGCGGCGGAACGCTTGGGGCAGCACCACGAAGCGCATGGTCTGCCCGTGGGACAGGCCCAGCGAGCGGGCGCCGGCGCGCTGGCTCTCGTGCACGCCCTCGATGCCGGACCGGAACACCTCGCACACGTAGGCGCTGTATGCCAGCACGAGGGCGATGGGGCCCCACAGGTACGGCGAGTTCCATGCACCGCCGAAGCCAAGGAAGTGGAACTCGCCCCAGGTCTTGGTGAACTTCG
>CAZREK010000064.1:0-9894 GCA_964598965.1 uncultured Bifidobacterium sp.
TGCCCTTCGCCATCCCCGACAGCAGGCGTCCGCTGAATCCGATGATGCCACTCGGCGCTCGCGGCGACCTGAACGGCAATCTGAACGGTCAGGAGGCCGGCTTCAACAACACGGACACGTCCGGCAACCCGATGACGACCCCCATCGTCAACGAAGTCGCCGACTTCGACGGGAGTACGTGTATCACTGCCACATCCTCAGCCATGAGGAGATGGACATGATGCGCCCGGTGAGCGTGAACGTGAACTGGAGCCTGCCCGCGGCGCCCTCGGCGCTGACCTACAGCGGTGGCGTTCTGCGTTGGACCGACGGCACCCCGTTCGACTCCTCGCCGCAGGCCTGGAGGACTCTCCAGTCCGAGATCGGGTTCCGCATCGAGCGTGCCGACGTGCCCGAGTCCGGTGATCCGGTCTTCGCACAGGTTGGCGCGGCCATCGCCAACGCCGACTCGTACATCGACTCCACTGTTGTTCCCGGTGCCAGCTACCTCTACCGCGTGACTGCGTGGAACGAGGCCGGTGCGACCTCCTCGAACGTTGAATCTGTTGTCGCCACTGTTGCGGCAGGCATCGTTCCGACGTCGCTGGAACTGACGTCGGCGGCGAACCCCACCGAAGTTGGCGCCGCGGCATCGTTCACCGCAGCGGTGTCCGCCGCCAGTGGTGTGGCCACCGGTTCGGTGATCTTCTCGGTCAACGACACCGAAGCTGCCACCGTGGCGCTCGTCGACGGTTCGGCGACGTTCGACACCTCCGACCTGGCGGCCGGGATGCAGAAGATCACCGCTCGCTACACGGGCGATGTCGACTACGCACCCAGCACGGACATGGTGCTGCAGTTGGTGACGAAGGTGCACACGTCGGTGCTGCTCGAATCGGATTGGTCGGCCGCGCCGGCGATGGAGGAAGTGACGTTCACGGCATCTGTCACGCCGTCGGCCGCCACGGGAACCGTCACGTTCACCTTCGACCGAGGGCGCGGTTCGGTTGCCACTAGGAAAGTCGAGGTGGTGGAAGGTGTCGCGACACTCGCTCTGTCGAACCTCATGATCGGTCAGCACTCCGTCGACGCGACCTACTCGGGCGACAGCATCCACGCCTCGAGCGTTAGCGACCCGATCACGCAGATCATCGAGGCGATCGACACGGCGACCACGCTGACGAGTGACGTCAACCCAGTTCTCGTCGGAGAGCCTGTTGTGTTCACGGCACTGGTCGAAGCCCTGACCGGCCCGGACACCCCGACAGGTGTGGTGGTCTTCACCATCACCAACCCTGGTGCGCCGAACACGACGGCAACCGCCGCGCTCGACGACACGGGTCACGCCACGTAAACCGCCACGCAACTGGTCGCCGGATCGCACACAGTCACGGCCAGGTACAGCACCACGCTGCCCTGGGCGGCCAGTGAAAGCGGGCCGCTCGTGCAGGTCGTGGACAAGTGGCCGTCCTCGGTGGCCGTGACTTCCTCGCTCGGCACCGCGACCTACGGGCAACCCGTGACGTACACGGCGACCATGAACACCGCGGCTGCTACGGGTTCCGTGGTGTTCACCGTCGACGGCGTGACGAAGTACACGGCGCCGCTCGACACCAACGGTCGTGCGCTGCTGGTGCTCGCGACGCAACCTGTCGGTCAACACACGGTGACGGCCGCCTACGGCGGCTCGGCGCTCTACCTGCCCAGCGTGTCGCCCGCGGTGACCACGACTGTGGTGAAGGCGAACACTGTCGTCACCCTGCGTTCCAGCGCCGCAACGGCGAAGCGCGGCACGGTGGTGACGTTCACGGCGACAGTCACGGTTGTCAGTCCGGGCGTGGCGGTCGCGGCAGGGGCGATGGTGTTCACGATCGACGGGCGGCCGTACTACGTCTGGGTCGGTCAAGGAGGGATTGCCCGGTACTCGACCAAGGCCATGAAGGTCGGCACCCACACGGTCACCGCCACCTACTTGGGTGACAGCAACTCCAATGCGTCGGTGCGACGCTCGCTGACGCAGCGCATCCGGTAGGTGGCGCGCTCGTGGGAGAGTGCCGGCGGCCTCTCCCACGAGCCGGGCCACCGCCCCGACGCGTAGCCTGACGTGCATGGCCGGTCCGCGAACTCCGAAGGGACGTGCACGGGTGATCGCCACCCGTCTCGCAGAGGACTACCCAGTAGCTGAATGCGAGCTGGATCATCGCAGCCCGTTCGAACTCCTCGCGGCCACGATCCTGTCCGCGCAGTGCACCGACGCACGGGTGAACATGGTGACCCCGGCGTTGTTCGCCCGCTACCCGGACCCGGCGTCGCTCGCCAGCGCCAACCCGGTGGAGTTGGAGGAGATCATCCGGTCCACCGGGTTCTTCCAGACCAAGGCCAAGAACCTGATCGGGATGGCGCAGGGTCTGCTCGACCGGTTCGACGGCGCAGTGCCCACGGAGTTGGCGGACCTCGTCACCTTGCCCGGCGTGGGTCGCAAGACCGGCAACGTCGTGCGCAGCGTGGCCTTCGGGCTTCCGGGTCTGCCGGTGGACACCCACGTTGGCCGGCTGGTGCGGCTGTGGAAGTTGACCGATGAAGAGGATCCGGTGAAGGTGGAAGCAACCCTCTGCGCGCTGCTGCCGCCCGCCGAGTGGGGCGAGTTCAGCTTGCGCACGATCCTGCACGGCCGGCGCGTGTGTTCGGCCAGGTCACCGCAGTGCGGTGAGTGTTCGCTGCACGATGTGTGCCCGTCGTCGCGGGTTCCTGCCCGTCGCGCGTGACCCGAGCACCGTCTCGGATCTCGCCACTCTGCGTAGTGTTGCGCGTTGCAGGGAAGCGTGTATAGTGACCCTACCAACCAGGTTCCCGCCACCTGGTTTGCGTGCGACGCCGGGATCCGCCGCCTGGTGTTGCCGAGCGACGGCCCCGAAAGGGGCCGTCGCTGCGTTTTCCGGCCGCTTTCTGCCACTTGGTCGCGTGTTGAGAAAATCGCATGATCAAGGCACCTGACGGTGGTGCCAGGCGTGTGCGATTCACCACGTAGAGTGGCAGAACTGACAGATTGTTCAGCGTGCCTTACACGGCCGAGGTGAGCTTCGCGGCACGCCGGAGCAGGCGCGATGCGGTCCGCAACGCTCGTTCCGCTTCCACCAATGCGGTGGCGACGTCGTCCTGTTGCGCAGCGTGGAAGCCGGGCACCAGACCCCCGACCTCCTCGTGATAGCGCTCGACATGATCGGCCATCACCTGCAGGTGCGCTGTCGGGTCCGTGGGCATCGACTCAGTGTGGCGCATCGGGGCCACGAATGCATCCGTCCTCGCGCGGTGCCCCTCGGTAACGTGACGACGTGACTCGAGTGCCCGTTCGCGACGATCTCCGCACCCTCGATGGCTATCACTCGCCGCAGGTGAAGGTCAGCGTGCGGTTGAACACCAACGAGTCGCCGTTCCCGCCCCCGCCGGCCTGGCGCGACGCGTTCGCTGCCGAATTGTCGCGGGTGGAGTGGCAGCGCTACCCGGATCGAATGGCGATGCAACTTCGCGAGGGCATCGCCGCGCTGCACGGCGTAGCGCCCGAGCAGGTGTTCGCCGCCAACGGCAGCAACGAAGTGCTGCAGACCGTGTTGCTGACCTTCGCCGGGCCGGGGCGCACCGTCGCCACCTTCGAACCCACCTACCAGATGCACGGGCAGATCGCCCGCGTCACCGGTGCCACCGTCGTGGAGGGCGAGCGTGCGCCGGACTTCACCCTCGACCTGCGCGAGGTCGAGCGGGTGATGGCCGCCCAGCCGTCGGTCACGTTCCTGTGCTCGCCGAACAATCCCACCGGGCTGGTGGAGCCCGAGGCCAACATTCGCACGGTGCTGGAGATGGCGCCGGGCCTGCTGTTGGTCGACGAAGCCTACGGGCAGTTCGCCGACTGGTCGGCCTTGGGTCTGGTGGACGAAGAGACACCCCTCGTCGTCACGCGCACGTTCTCCAAGACGTGGTCGATGGCCGGCACTCGCCTCGGCTACCTCATCGGCCCGGAGTGGCTGGTCGCCGAGTTGGAGAAGGTGGTGCTGCCGTACCACCTCGATGTCGCCAAGCAGATCGCCGGGCGCTTGGCCCTGCAGTACGTGGACGAGATGGAATCGCGGGTTCAGCACATCGTCGCCGAACGCGAGCGGTTGTCGGCGGCGATGGCGCGCATGCCGATCGACGTGGTGCCGAGCGGAGCCAACTTCGTCTTGTTCCGGCCGCGCACCCGCGGTGGCCGCGAGGTGTGGCAGGCGTTGCTCGACCGCGATGTGTTGGTGCGCGACTGCTCGGGTTGGCCGCGTCTGGCCGACTGCTTGCGCGTCACCGTTGGTACCACGGAGGAGAACGACGCGTTCTTGAAAGCGCTCGAGGAGGTCATGTCATGAGCCGTTCCGCGGAGCGCCAGCGCACGACCAAGGAGACATCGATCTCGCTGTCGATCGAACTCGACGGGCGTGGAACTGCGGAGGTCAGCACCGGCATCCCGTTCTACGACCACATGCTGGAGCAGTTGGGCAAGCACGGCGGGTTCGACCTGAAGATCCAGAGCACCGGCGACCTGCACATCGACACGCACCACACGGTGGAGGACGTGGGCATCGCGCTGGGTGAGGCGTTCCGCGAGGCGTTGGGCGACAAGGCCGGTGTCCGCCGATTCGCGAGCGGGCTGTACCCGTTGGACGAGGCGTTGGTGGAAGTTGCGCTCGACCTTTCGGGCCGTCCCTACGTCGTGTGGAACGTGCCCATGCCGGAGGTGCTGCCGCTGGGCAACCCGGCGTTCGACCCGCAGCTCGCCGAGCACGCGTTCAGCTCGTTCGCCACGGCGGCGGGCATCACGCTGCACGTGCGGCTGTGCCACGGCACGAACGTGCACCACATCATCGAGGCAGCATTCAAAGGCTTGGCGCGGTGCTTGCGCGACGCAGTGCGCGTGGAAGGCACGGCCGTCCCCTCCACGAAGGGTGTGTTGTGACCTCGACGGAACGCGGCCCACTGGTGGCCGTGCTCGACTACGGCATCGGCAACCTGCGCTCGGCGCAGAAGGCGCTGCAGGTCTGCGGCGCCGATGCGCGACTCACCGCCGACCCTGCACTGGTGCGAGACGCGGCAGCGGTCGTGCTGCCGGGCGTGGGGGCCTTCGGCGCGTGCATGCAAGCATTGCGCGCCGCGGGGCTGGAGCCGGTGGTGCACGAGGCCGTGGCGTCGGGGCGGCCGTTCCTCGGCATCTGCGTGGGCATGCAGATGCTGTTCAGCGACAGCGAAGAAGACCCCGACGATGCCGGCCTGGGTGTCATCGACGGCAGCATTCGCTGGATCACCGACCAGTTGCCGCGCCCCCAGATGCAATGGAACCAGTTGAAGCTGCAGCAGACGAGCGACCCGATGTTCGCCGGCCTGGGTGCACACCCGTGGGTGTACTTCGTGCACTCGTTGCACGGTATGCCCACTGACCCATCCGTCGTTGCCGCAACCTGCGACTACGGCGGCACGGTCAATGCCGCGTTCCGCAAGGGCAACGTGTTCGCCACCCAGTTCCACCCCGAGAAGTCCGGCCGCGACGGCCTGGCACTGTTACGCAACTTCGTGGCGGGGGTGCCGTCATGATCGAGTTGTATCCGGCGATCGACCTGCGCGACGGCAAGGTGGTGCGCTTGCGCCAGGGTGACTACGACGACCAGACCACCTACGGCGACGACCCCGTGGCGGTGGCGGTGGGGTTCGCCGAGGCCGGCGCGACATGGATCCACGTGGTCGACCTCGACGCGGCACGCAGCGGCTCGCCGCTGAACCGACCGGTCGTTGCCGCCATCGCGGCCGCCGTTCGTGGCAGTGCGACCGTGCAGACGGGTGGTGGCGTGCGCACCGTCGGCGACGCACAGGCGTTGGCCGATGCGGGCGTGGCCCGAGTCGTGATGGGCTCGGCCGCGGTGAAGGAGCCTTCACTGGTGGCCGAGGCCAGCAAGGTGGTGCCCGTCGCTGTCGGTCTGGACCACCGCAGTGGTGAGGTCGCGGTGCACGGCTGGACGGAGGGTTCCGGCGTGCAACTGGCTGACGCGTTGGAGTGGTTTCCGACGGCTGCTGCGTTCGTGATCACGGACATCGCCCGAGACGGAATGCTCACCGGGCCCGACGTGGAAGGTCTGGCCGCAGCTGCTCGGGCGACGGGCATCCCGATCATCGCCAGCGGCGGTGTGGCCACGCTGGACGACCTGCGCGCGCTTCGCGATGTCCCGGGAGTCACTGGTGTCATTTCCGGCAAGGCGATCTACGAGGGCCGGTTCACCGTGGCCCAGGCGTTGGAGGTGCTGCGATGAGAGTCGCGCGTGTGATCCCGTGCCTCGACGTCACCAACGGTCGCGTCGTGAAGGGCGTCAACTTCGTCGACTTGCGCGACGCCGGCGACCCGGTGGAGCTTGCGCAGCGCTACGACGCGGAGGGCGCCGATGAACTGGTGTTCCTGGACATCACTGCGTCCAGCGACGGTCGCGACACCATGGTCGACGTCGTGTACCGCACCGCCGAGCAGGTGTTCATCCCGTTCACCGTCGGCGGTGGCATCCGCAGCGCGTCGGACGCGCGCACCATGCTGCGCGCCGGCGCGGACAAGGTCAGCGTCAACACCGCAGCCGTGCAGCGCCCGGAGTTGATCTCCGAGATCGCCGCGGAATTCGGCGCGCAGTGTTGCGTGTGCGCGATCGACGCCAAGCGCAGCACTTCGAGCGATGCGATCAAGAGTGGCTTCGAGGTGTACCTGCACGGTGGGCGCACGCCCACGGGCATCGACGCGGTGGAGTGGGCGGTGCAGGCGGCCCGCCGCGGTGCGGGCGAGATTCTGCTGACCTCGATGGATCGCGACGGCACCAAGGAAGGCTTCGACCTCGGGCTGACGCGCCGCATCACCGACTCCGTGGGTGTGCCGGTGATCGCCAGCGGCGGCGTCGGTACGTTGCAGCACTTGGTGGAGGGCGTCACCGAGGGCGGTGCCACCGGCGTGCTGGCGGCCAGCATCTTCCACTTCGGCGAACACGCCATCGCCGATGCGAAGGCAGCAATGGCGGCGGCGGGCATCGACGTGAGGCCGGCATGAGCGCCGCGTTGTTGCGCACGCCGTTCACGGTCATCGACGGTGGCTTGTCGACTGCGCTGCAGGAGTTGGGCGAAGAGCCGTCCGGTCTGCTCTGGACCGCGGCAGCGCTGATCGATCGGCCCCACGCGATCACCGCGGCGCACCGTCTCTATGTGGATGCGGGCGCTGACGTGGTGATCACTGCCAGCTATCAGGCCAGCGTGCCCGGGTTCATGGGTGCCGGTGTCGACGAAACCACGGCGCGGCGCCTCTTGGCCTCCACCACCTCAGTCGCCCGCGCGTCTGGCGCGTCCGTGGTGGCCTGCTCGGTCGGCCCGTACGGTGCTTGCCTCGGCGACGGCAGCGAGTACCACGGACGCTACGCGGCGTCGTGGGACGACGTGCGGGCCTTCCACCGTGCGCGGCTGGAGGTGCTGGTGTCCACCGGGCCCGACGTGTTCGCGATCGAGACCATTCCCTCGGCAGCCGAGGCCGAGATCGTCGTCGAGGAGTTGCGTGCTCTCACCGATGCGCCTGCATGGGTGTCGTTCTCCTGCGTCGATGACGTGCACACATGCAGCGGCGACGCGCTCGCCGACGCCGTCGCTCGGGTGGCACCCGCAGTCACTGCGGTCGGGCTGAACTGCACGGCGCCGCGCCATGTCGAGTCGCTGTTGCGCTCGCTGCGCGTCGACATGCCGTTCGTGGTGTACCCCAACCACGGGGCAGCGTGGGACGCCGACCACAAGTGCTGGATCGGGCCCACGGGCGGCAGCGAGATTCCGTCGCTCGTGCCGTCGTGGCTGGCCGCAGGGGCGCGGTTGATCGGGGGCTGCTGTGGTGTGGGGACCGAGGGGATTCGCGCCCTGGCCGCGCTGCGCGACGACCTGGCGAGTTAGGCGAAGCGGCACCCGAACAGTGGGCCCACCCGCAAGTACGACTCACCGATTCCGTGGTTCATGTCGCGGGTTCTTCGTCAGATCTGACGACAAACCCGCGACGTGAACCGGGCGATGGAGCAATTCGGTGAGCCCGGGTGGAAATCTTGCCGGTTGCGACAACTCGGCGTGCTCAGTGAGGGCATGCGGCACGAAAGGGAACTGATCGACCTCGCCCGTCGACAGGGCATGCTCGTGTCGACCAGCGATGCATTGCGTCACGTCAGTCGGTCGACGTGGGCGAGGGCGGTCGACTCAGGACTGTGGTGTCTGGTCGCGCCCGGCTGGTATCGGCACGCAGCGACGCCGCTGACGTTCGAGATCCAGGTGCGCGCCGGCTCTGCTTGGCTCGGTTCGAGGGGAGCGTTGTTCGGTGGGACTGCGTTGCGCTGGCTCGGGGTGGAGATCGACGCGCCGATGCGGGCAGCCTTTCTGGTCCCGAGGGCGCTGCGCTCCATACCCAATTGGATGACCGTGCATACATCGCAGTTCTGGGCCGCGGACGATGTCACGCGTCATCGCGGCGTCCGCACGTGCACCGGTACGCGAGCAATTGTTGACCTCGCCACCGAGGGAGCCTCTGCTCACCAGTTGGAACAAGTCATCGACGACGCGATTCGGCTGCGGCGAACGGCGATGGCCCGGCTGCGCGCGTCGTTGGCAGTGCTCAGCGGCAGCGGTCGACCGGGATGCGTGTTGCTGCGCGAGTTGTTGCTGGACTCGGGCGGTGAGTCGTTCCTCGAGCGCAGGTTCCTGCGCCTGATGCGCGACCACGGCATCCCTCGGCCGGAGTGCCAGGTCGTGTTCAAGCAGGACGGGGCGACGGTGGCACGAGTGGACTTCTTCTTCCCTTGGGCAAAGCTCGTGGTCGAGGTCAGTGGGCGTCGCGGTCATTCGTCGGACCTCGATCGACGTCGCGATGCCCGCCGGCGCAACAAGTTGCAGGAGACCGTCGCCGTCGTCGAGTTCACCACTGCCGACGTCATCGACGACCCCGGCTACGTCCTCGCGACCCTCCGTCGCCGCCTTCGCGTCGCGGGATGATCGTCACGATTGACGAAGATCCCGCGACATGAACCCAAGGGGCGGGCGGGTAGAGGGGGCGGTAACGTCATGCCATGAGCAACAAGAAGATGACGTACCGGCGGCTGGGCCGCAGTGGCCTGCAAGTGTCCGTGCTGTCGTTCGGCAGCTGGGTGACGTTCGACAACCAACTGGGCGACCAGATGGCGATCGAGTGCATGCAGGCCGCGTGGGATGCCGGCTGCAACTTCTTCGACAACGCCGAGGCGTACGCAGGTGGGCGTAGCGAGGAACAGATGGGCCGCGTGTTCAAGACACTCGGCTGGAAGCGCAACAGCTACGTCGTCAGCAGCAAGTACTTCTGGGGCATCGACGGGCGCGTGCGCAACATGCAGAACACGCTGAACCGCAAGTACCTCATCCAGGCCGTCGACGGCACGCTCGAGCGCATGCAGCTCGACTTCCTCGACCTCATCTACTGCCACCGCCCCGACCCCAACACGCCCATCGAGGAGACCGTGTGGGCGATGAGCGACATCATCTCGGCCGGCAAGGCGTTGTACTGGGGCACCAGCGAGTGGAGCGCGGACGAGATCCGCGCCGCGTGGGAGATCGCCGAACGTCATCACCTGCACAAGCCGGTGGTCGAGCAGCCGCAGTACAACTTGCTGCACCGCGACCGTGTGGAGACCGAGTACGCCCGGCTGTACGACGACATCGGGCTGGGCACCACCATTTGGAGCCCGCTCGCGTCCGGTGTGCTCACCGGCAAGTACCAGCAGGGCATTCCGGAGGACAGCCGCGGTGCTCTCCCGGGGTACGAATGGCTCGGCGAGCGTCTCACCGACGGCGCCACGCTGGCCAAGGTGGAGAAGTTGCGTC
>CAZREK010000065.1:0-9858 GCA_964598965.1 uncultured Bifidobacterium sp.
TGGTGGCGGTCGCCCGATGTCCGCGTCGGGCAAGCCCATCCCGCCGCCCCCTGGCGGCCTGCGCCCAGGTGGCCCAGCCGGCCGTCCCGCGCCCGGTCAGCGTCCTGGCGGTTACACCGCGCGCCCCGGTGGTCCTGGTGGCCCGCGTCCCGGTGGTCCTGGTGGTCCTCGTCCTGGTGGGTTCGCCCCGCGTCCGGGTGGGCCTGGTGGCCCGCGCCCCGGTGGCGGCTTCGGTGGCCCGCGTCCCGGCCCTGGCGGTGGTGGTCCTGGTGGCCCTGGTGGTCCCGGTGGCGGTCGCCCCGGTGGCGGTGGTGGTCCGCGGCCCAACGGCCAGCGCCGCGCCCCGCGCAAGAAGAGCCGTGCACGTCGTCGTCGCGACTTCGACGAGTTGCAGCCGAACTACAACAGCAACTACTCGGCCACCAACGCCCCCGTCCCCGAGGGCACGATCATCGTCGAGCGTGGCGTGTCGGCACAGGAGTTCGCTCCCAAGCTGAACCGCACCGCCGCGGACGTCATCCGCTTCCTGCTGCAGAACGGCGAGATGGTCACCGCCACGATGACCCTCACCGACGAGCAGATGGAACTGTTCGCGCTGGAGGTCGGTGCCGACCTGCTGCTGGTCGAGCCCGGCCAGCAGGAAGAGCTGGAGTTGCAGGCGCTGTTCGACGACAGCGACGACGACGACGAGAGCTTGCAGGTGCCGCGTGCACCCGTCATCACCGTGATGGGTCACGTCGACCACGGTAAGACCACGCTGCTGGACAAGATCCGCAACGCGAACGTGGTGGCCGGCGAGGCCGGTGGCATCACCCAGCACATCGGCGCCTACATGGTGGACGTCAACGGCAAGAAGATCACGTTCCTCGACACCCCGGGTCACGCGGCCTTCACCAAGATGCGTGCTCGCGGTGCGCAGGTCACCGACATCGTCGTGCTGATGGTGGCCGCGGACGACGGTGTCATGCCGCAGACGATCGAGGCGATCAACCACGCTCGCGCCGCTGAGGTGCCGATCGTGGTGGCGCTGAACAAGATCGACAAGGAGAACGCCGACGTCCAGCGTGTGTTGTCCCAGCTGTCCGAGCACGAGTTGGTGCCCGAGGCCTGGGGTGGCGACACGATCGTGGTGGAGATGTCGGCCCAGCAGAACCTGGGTGTCGACGATCTGCTCGAGCAACTCGCCGCCGTTGCCGAGATCGAAGAGCTCACCGCCAACCCCACCGGCCGCGCCAAGGGCGTTGTGCTGGAGGCCAACCTCGACGTCGGTCGTGGCCCGGTGGCCACCATCCTCGTCGACAAGGGCGAGCTCAAGGTGGGCGACCCGATCGTGGCCGGTGCCGCGTGGGGTCGTGTACGCGCCATGATCAACGACAAGGGCGAGCAGGTGAAGGCCGCCGGCCCCAGCACTCCGGTGCAGGTGCTCGGTCTGCAGAGCGTGCCCAACGCCGGCGACGAGTTCCGCTCCTCCGACACGGAGAAGACGGCTCGCACGGTGGCCGAGGCTCGCGAGCAGCGCTACCGCTTGAAGGCGCAGCGCGGCGATGCCCGTGTCCACACCGGCGTGAAGCTGGAGGACATCTTCAGCCAGATCCAGGCCGGCGAGGTCGCCACGCTCAACTTGGTGATCAAGGCCGACGTGCAGGGTTCGCTGGAAGCCGTCACCGAGTCGTTGCGCCGCTTGGAGCGCGACGAGGTCAAGTTGGCATTCGTGCACCGCGCGGTGGGTGGCATCACGGAGAACGACATCTCCCTGGCCGCCACCACCAACGCCACCCTCATCGGCTTCAACGTCCGCCCGGACCGCAAGGCTCGTGAGATGGCCGAGGCCGAGGGCGTGGAGATTCGTACCTACGAAATCATCTACAAGCTGCTCGAGGACATCGAGCGTGCCATGGTCGGCATGCTCGCCCCCGAGTACGAGGAAGTGGTCACCGGCGAAGCCGAGGTGCGCGAGATCTTCCGCGTTCCTCGCATCGGTGCCATCGCCGGTTGCATGGTGCGCAGTGGTGCCATCACCCGTGGCTCGAAGGTGCGCTTCCTCCGCGAGGGCACGATCATCTGGAAGGGCGCCATCCAGTCGCTGAAGCGCTTCAAGGAAGATGCCCGCGAAGTGCGTGAAGGTTTCGAGTGCGGTGTCGGCCTCAGTGACTTCCAGGATCTCAAGCCTGGCGACATCATCGAGACCTACGAAGAGCGCGAGATCGCTCGCGTCTGACGTCGGGGTTGACCTATGGCGGACATCGAGTTCTTCTTCGATCCCGTGTGCCCGTGGGCATGGATCACCTCCCGTTGGGTGGAGGAAGTGCAGGGCTTGCGCTCCTACGACGTCACCTGGCGCTTCATCTCGCTGAAGGTGATCAACGAGGCGCGCATCGGCACGGACCCCGGCTACGACGAGAGCTGGCAGGCGTCGCACTACGCGGGGCTGTACGCGCACCGGGTGTGCGACGAGGTGCGCCTGCGCTTCGACAACGCTGCTGTCGGGCGGCTGTACACCGCGTTGGGTGAGGCGTTCCACAAGGGCCAGCGCCGTCCGGAGATCAACGCCGACCCGGTGGGGTTCATGCAGGAGATGCTGGGCACCGCGGGCTTGCCGGTGGAATTGTGCGAGCACGCGCTGGACGAGTCGCACGACGACTACGTGCGAGCGGACACGGAGCTCGCGTTCTCGCGCACTGGCCGCGATGTCGGCACGCCGATCATCACCTACCGCCCCGGCCAGCCGGATGAGGCCAGCCTGTTCGGCCCGGTCATCCGCTACATCCCGCGCGGCGACGATGCGCTGAAGCTGTGGGACGCGGTGGAGACCATCGCGGCCAGCGGTGTGTCGGAGATCAAGCGCACCACGCGTGGCTGGTTGAACTTCGACTGAAACCTTCGGTGGCTCTGCCTGCCGTAGCTGACAGACTCTTGGCATGAGCAAGCCCCGGCGTCATGCGGCGCCCAGCCAACATCGGTACCCGCGCGAGGCGCGCCTCAGCACGTCGCTGCAGGAAGTGATCGCCGAGGAACTCACCCGCATCGACGACGAGCGGCTGTCGCTGGTGACCGTCACCGGCGTGGACGTGGACCCGGAGATGAACCGGGCGATCGTGTTCTACGACTCGCTGATGGGCACCGACGGCGACGACGAGATCCTGGAGGCGCTCGGCGACCACCGCGTTCGGCTGCAGTCGGCCATCGGCCGCCAGATCCGCTCGAAGAAGACGCCGATCCTCAGCTTCAAGCCCGACTCGGCCATCCGCGCCGCTGAGCGCATCGAGCAGATCCTCCACGCCGACGGCACCCTCCCCGAACGCCCAGAGAGTGACGACGAGAGCGACCAGGACCAGGATGGCGAGGCGTAAGCCGCCCACCACGCACGGCCTGGCCGTGGTGGACAAGCCGGCGGGGGTCACCAGCCACGACGTGGTGGGCATGTTGCGCCGCCGCTTCAACGAGCGGCAGGTGGGCCACGCGGGCACGCTCGACCCGGATGCCACCGGCGTGCTGCTGGTGGGCGTGGGCAAGGGCACCCGCTTGCTGCGCTTCCTCACCGACCTGGGCAAGACCTACACGGGCGAGATCGTGTTCGGCACGTCCACCGACACGCTCGATTCGTCCGGCCAGGTGACGGGCACCTTCGACATGACCGGCCTCACGCTGGACGGAGTACGGGCGCAGGCCGTGGCGCTCACTGGCGACATCATGCAGGTGCCGCCGATGGTGAGCGCGTTGAAGGTGGACGGCAAGCGCCTGCACGAACTGGCCCGCGAGGGCATCGAGGTGGAGCGCCAGCCGCGCCCGGTCACCGTGTACCACTTCCACCTCGAGGCCACCGCCGACCCGCTGGTGTACGCGGCCGAGGTGAAGTGCTCAAAGGGCACCTACATCCGCACGCTGGCCGACGACCTCGGGCGCCGGTGCGGGGGAGGCGCACACCTGCGCCACCTGCGCCGGACGGCCGTCGGCAGCTTCACCGTCGCCGAGGCCGCAAGCCCGGACGACGTGGAACTGCTGCCGCTGCCGGTCGCCGTGCGCGACTACCCGGTGGTGACGGTGGCCGAAGCCACCGCGGTCATGGTGCGCAACGGCCGGGAACTGGCCCGCCACATGGACGGCGGCGCCACCTTCAGCGGCGACGGTCCGTGGGCGGTGTTGGCCCCCGACGGCAGCTTGCTGGCAATGTACGAAGGCCACACCCGCGGGGTCAAGCCTGCCGTCGTGGTGGGTTGAACAGGGCCCCGGCCCGCTAGCGTTCGGCGTGATGCGCGTCGTCACCGACCTCACCGTGGCGCCCTTCCCGGGCGAGCGTGCCGTCATCACCATCGGCGCGTACGACGGGGTGCACCTCGGCCACCAGGCGGTCATCCGCGAGGTTCGCGGCCAGGCGCAGGCGATGGGTGCCCGCTCCGTGGTGGTCACCTTCGATCGCCACCCGGCCTCTGTCGTGCGCCCGGAGTCCGCGCCCAAGCTGCTCACCGACCTGGAGCAGAAGCTCGAGCTGCTGGCCGCCACTGGTGTGGACGCCACGGCCGTTGTGCGGTTCGACGAAGCCACCGCTGCGCTCGACCCGATCGTGTGGGCCCAGCAGGTGCTGGTCGACTGTCTGCACACCTCCCTCGTGGTGGTGGGCGACGACTTCCACTTCGGCCGCCACCGTGCGGGCAACGTCGCCACCCTGCGCGAACTGGGCGTGCGGCACGACTTCGAGGTCGCGCCGCTGTCGCTGGTGCCGCGCACGGACGGGCCCGACGAACCGATCAGCTCCACCGCCATCCGCCGCGCGATGGCTGGTGGCCAGGTGGAACTGGCTGCACAGATGCTCGGCCGCCCGTTCGAGGCCCGCGGCATCGTCGGCCACGGCGACCAGCGCGGCCGCCAACTGGGGTTCCCCACCGCCAACGTGGAAGTATCCGCCTCCATCTGCCTGCCTGCCGACGGCGTGTACGCCGGCTGGTACGAACGGGCGGACGGCAGCCGCCACATGACCGCGATCAACCTCGGTCGGCGCCCCACGTTCTACGAGCACGCGGACAAGTCGATGCTGGAAGCACACCTCATCGACTTCAACGACGACCTCTACGGCGAGACCGCGAAGGTGTGCTTCACCAACTTCCTGCGCAGTGAGCGCAAGTTCGACGGCATCGATGCGCTGCGTATTCAGCTGAAGCAGGATGTCGACCACGCACGCACCGTGCTGGCCTGAGGGAGACCAACAACATGCGTCGGACGGTCCTCGGTGCCCTGTGCGCGACAGCGCTGCTGGCCGCGTGCAGCGGCGACAACCCGCACATCGGCGAGCCCTCCGTGTCATCCCCGGTGGAGACGACGGTGGTGGAGCCGCCCGCTTCGCTGGAGATTCATGCCGGCGAACCGATCTCGCCCGAACGCTGCGCGGCCAACCAGGCGGCGGGCACCATCGTCTACGTGTCCAGTTACGACTTCGCAGCCTCGGCGTCGATCATCGACGTGCTCGTCGCCGACGCGCACGGGTACTTCGACGACCTGTGCCTCGACGTGGAGATTCGGCCCAGCTTCGCCGGCGACAACTACACGCTGGTGGCCGGCAACGACGCGCAGATCGGCTCGGGCGGCTCGTTCAGCGAACTGGTCGACTTCGCCGGCGACAACAGCGCGGGCTACGTGGTGCTGGGCGTGGAAGGCCGCACCGGCATCGATGCGCTGATCACCCGCAAGGGGGCGATCAACAGCCTGGAGGACCTGCGCGGCAGCACGATCGGCGTGGAGGGCGCGCTCACTCCGTCCGTGCGCTCGATGCTGTTCGAGGCCGGGCTGCTGGAAGGCGACGGTTACGAGGTGCTGGAGCTGGAGGGCGCCGACCCGGCTGCCGAGCTGGCCATGCCGGAGATTCTCGGCTTCACCGGGTACAAGAACGACGAAGTGTTCGGCCTCGACCAGGCCGGGGCCGAGTACGACGTGTACGACCCGGCCAACCACGGCATCCCCGGCAGCTTCGGGGTTCTGTACACGAACGCCACCTTCCTCACCGAGTTCCCGACCGCCGTGCAGGACTTCATGCGCGCCACGCTGAAGGGCCTGGCAGACGCGCTGGAGCACCCGAACCAGGCCGTCGGCATTGCGTTGGACGCGGCCGAGGCCAACGGCAACCCGCTGGGCTTCACAGCCGCCAGCGAGCAGTTCCGCTGGTCCGTGGAGGCACGCCTGATTCTGCAGTCGGCCAGCGACCCGCTGCCCCTTGGGGTTCCGGACCGCGAGCGGCTGGAGCTGGAGATCACCACTTACGCCGGTGCAGGCTTGTTCGACGGCATCGCGCCGCTGCTGGACAGCTTCTTCGAGTCACCCATGGTCGCAGAGCTCTACGACCACGGCACCCTGGTGTGGCCAGCCTGAGTGAGTTGACCGCTAGCTGGTGGCGGGCCAGATGACAGCGCCGTCGGCGTCGTACAGGCCGGCGGCGATGTTGCTGACGTAGGCGTCGATCGCCGGTGCGGCGCCACCGAACATGCCCAGCGTGGCGTAGGCCTTGACCTCGGCGTTCAGCAGGTCGAGCTGCGGCACACCGGCCGGAGCAGCGGCCGTGACCGCACCGGAGACCAGCGCAGACTCCACCGACCAGCGGGCAGTCTCACCCTCGGGCGAGAGGTAGAACGGGTTGCCGTTCTCCGTGATCTTGGTGACGCAGGCCTCGGCGGCTGCGGCGGGGTCGGCGATCGCGTCGGCGAGGGCCATCATCGTGGCGCGCATGAAGTCTTCGGCGGCGGTGGGGTGCTCGCTGATGAACTGCTGGTTGCTGTAGATCACACCGAAGCTGCCGGGCACGTCGTAGTCGGCCGGGTCGATGAGGGTGTGGGAGATGCCGGCCGCATCAAGCTGGCCGGGCTCGTTGCTCTTCCAGCCAGGAAAGCCGACGATGCCGGGCACCGTGGCGTGGACGGTCGGGTCGAAGCCGTCGAGCAGCACGGTCTCGAAGTTCTCACCCTCGACCAGGCCCTGGGAAGCGAGCATCGCGGCGATGCTGCGCGGCAGGGCGAACTTCACGCCCAGCTTCTTGCCCTCGATGTCGGCGATGGACGTGACCGACGGGTCGGTGATGATCAGCGTGTCGATCGCGGTGCGACCCTCCACGGACATCGCCACCAGGTCGGCGTTGTTACCGGAAGCGAACTCGGCGACCTCGCTGAAGGAGCCGCCGCTGGCGAACTGGGCCTGGTTGTCGGCGACGACGGCGTAGTTCTCGGTGCTGCTGCCGGACACCAACTGGACGTCGAGGCACAGCGCCTCGTAATAGCCCTGCGCCTCGGCGAACACTGGGTCGACGATGGAGGAGGCGGCAGCGAAGTCGAAGCCGGACAGGTACTTGATCGTGCCGGCGGCCTTGTTCGCGTCGCAGCGGTCCTGCGGGAACGGCTTGCCCGCCTCGACCGCGGACACGGTGGGGGTGGTGGAGTCGGTGGAGGTGTTGGCGGTGCCCGACGTGCCCTTCGAGTCATCGCTGCAAGCAGCGAGAGCGATCAGGGCGACGACGGCCAGGGGGAGGGCGGTGCGGCGCGTCATAGACCCCTCACGCTATGAGGTCAGGTCAGCGATTCGAACATCGCGAGCACATTGGCGGTGCCCACGGAGACTCGGTGGCCCGTGCGGGAGATGAAGCCGAGTTGCACGCCTGCTGCGGGGTCGTCGGCGGCGAAGAACTGCTCGTGGCCGTCGGCGTCGACCGCGACCTCGGTGAGCAGGGGCGCGTTGCTGTCGGCCAGGCACGCCCTGGCGAAACCGGCGTTGAGCACCTCGATGGCCACGTGCTGCACGCCGGGCCCCTTGCGGGCCAGGTGAGCGGCGACGGCGGGTGACGCGTCGGGGCCGACCAGCACGAACGTGACGCCGCCCGCGGCAACTGCGGCCACACCGGGCCGCGGGTCGTTGAGGGTGACCTCGTGGAACCCGAAGCGGCTGGTGAGCGAGGCCGTGGCGGCCGCCAGGTCCTCGACCGCGATCACCACGTGGTCCACCCGGCTGGCCACCGTGTCCAGCCCGCTGCGGTCGCCCGCGCCGGCGACCTTGTCGGGGGCCGGGTCGGGGCGGTGGCCCGCAACTTCGATGCGGTGCGTCTCGGTGAGCAGCACGCGGAACAATTGCTCGGCGAAGTCGGCGTCGACCCCGGCCTCGATCGCCTGCTGGCGGCGAGACGTGACGACGTCGCGCACGCGGGCGGGCTGGATGACAGGCGTGTCGGTGCCCTGCTTGACCTCGGCCACTTCTCGGCACACGGCCAGGCGTTCAGCGACGATCGCGATCAGCGCGGCATCGAGCTGGTCGATGCGACTGCGCAGTGCCGCCAGGTCAGGGCCGGGGGTGGAAGCCATCGGGCTTCACCGTAGTTGGGCGCGCTGCGAGACATGCCAGCGCATGAGCGCCTTCTGCAACAGCGCGATCACCAACAACGAGACCGTGCCCAGCAGGGCCATGCACAGGATCGCCGACCAGAGAGCGTTGGGTGCTTCCAGAGAACTGGCGAAACCCAGCGCCTTCTTGCCGATCGCGCCGAGGCCCTCGTTGGCATAGTTGCCGCCCTCCACGAGGTAGGCGGCGATCAGGGACAGGCCAATGTTGTACCGCGCGGCCGTGAACAGCGAGGGCATTGCTGACGGCAGCCGCAAGCGCCACAGGACTTCCCAGCGGCTTGCGTCCACGCTGGCCAGCAATTCGCGGGCGGCAGGGTCGGCGCCGCGCATGCCATCAACGGCCGCGAACGCGAAGGCGGGCAGGCACACGAGGCTGACGATGAACACCGCCGGCCGGGTGCCCCAGCCGAGCCACAGGACGACGGAAGTGATGTAGGCGACGAAGGGCGTGACCTGGACCAGGGTGAGGATCGGGTGGATCGCGCTCTCCACGAAACGCGAGGCGGCCATCGGGGCGGCCAGCAACAGGGCGGCGACCAAGCCGAACAACATGCCGATGTAGGCGTGTTGCACTGTCACCCACGAGGCCTCGGCGAACACACGGGGATGGTGCCACAGGTGGGCGAGGATGTCGGAGGGGGCCCGCAGAACGCTGGGCCGCACATCGCCGACGCGCACGAGCAGTTGCCAGGCGCCGAGGAAGGCGATGATGCCGACGAGCGGGGCGAGCAGGCGGTACTTCACTGCTGGCCTCTCGTGGTGTCATTGGCGTCGTTGCTCTTGTGGCCGTCGTGCAGGGCGTGACGCACCTGCGAGCACAGTTCGACGAAGCGCGGGTCGTCGTCCACGTCGGTGGCGCGCGGCCGGGGGAGGTCAATGGCGATGTCGGCCACGATGTTGGCCGGGCGGGCGGTGGTGACCAGCACGCGGTCGCTGAGGGCGACTGCTTCGGCGATGGAGTGGGTGACGAACAGGACGGTCACGCCCTTGCCCTCCACCAGCCGGTTCAGCAGGCTGCGCATCTCGGCGCGGGTGATCTCGTCGAGCGCGGCGAAGGGTTCGTCCATCACCAGCAGCGGGGCGTGCAGAGCGAGGGCGCGCACGAGGGCGACACGCTGTTGCATGCCGCCGGACAGTTCGTGCGGGTAGGCGTCGGCGAAGTCGCTGAGCCCGACCTCGGCCAGGAGCGTGTCGGGGGTGATCGCATCGGCCGGGTTGGCGGCGCGGTTGACGTCCAGCAGCAGGCGAGCGTTGGCCCGGACGGTGCGCCAGGGCAGCAGGCCGGGCTGCTGGGGCACCATCGCCACCCGCTTGTGCGTGCGGGCGTCGGCGGCGGGGGCGCCGGCCAGGGTGACGGTGCCGGCGGTGGCCGGTTCCAGGCCGGCGATGACGCGCATGAGGGTGGTCTTGCCGCAGCCTGACGGGCCGATCACGCTGACGAACGAGCCGCTGTCGATGGTGAGCGACAACGGGTCGACCACGGGCAGCTCGC
>CAZREK010000066.1:0-9833 GCA_964598965.1 uncultured Bifidobacterium sp.
CGTCTGCGCCATCGTCTTGTTGATCTACGCCGGTGAGCGTCGCGACCCCGTTCGGCACAACCTGATCATTCCGGCCGGCACCGCGGCGTTGGTGGCGGCCGGGGAGAACCCGCTGGAGATCCCCTCGCACTGGAACCTGCGTTCCGGTGACGTGTTGGTGCTCGACAACCGCGAGAGCACGCAGCAGGTATTCGGTGCCTGGTCCGTGGGGCCCGGTGAGCGGCGCGAGGTTCTGCTGCGCCCGTTCACGGGCATCGTGCAGTGCACCTTGCACCCCGACGGAGAACTGACGCTCGACGTCGCGCCGGACACCACCGACTGGAAGCTGGGGCTGATCGCGACGCTGGCCTTCGGGCCCACGCTGGGTATCGGTGCGCTCTTGGTTGCGCGCCTGGTCGGCGTGCTCAATCACACCGAGGGGGCACCCAAGGAGAAGTGGCCGCCCGCCAGTGCGAACCGCCCGCTGCTGATCGGTGTCGTGGTGCTCAGTGTGTTGGCCGCGGGGATGACCGTCGTACTGATGCGGCCGTGGGAGGCCAAGGCCGACGCCACTCTCAACGGGTTCATCGAGAACCCGGTCCGCGACGTCAGCGATCAGAACCTGCCCGACGCAGCGACCGGCGAGGAACGCAGCTTCGTCGCCAAGCCGGATTCGATGCTGCTGGTGTATTTCGGGTACACGTCGTGCCCCGACATCTGCCCCACCACGATGTCCGATCTGGCCCGCGCCGTCGATCAACTGGACCCCGAGGTCGCAGCTCGCGTCGAGGTGGCGATGGTGACGATCGACCCTCAGCGGGACACGGCCGAGCAGTTGGCGCAGTACGTGCCGTCGTTCCATGCCGGCTGGTTCGGGCTGCGCACGGACGACCGGACCCGGCTGGACGCCGTGGTAGCGGCGTTCGGTGCGGCGTACGAGTATGGTTCTACGGCGGCTGACGGAAGCTACGAGGTAGCGCATTCGTCATTCGTGTACGGAATCGACCAAACTGGGCACGTGATTGTGGAGTGGCCGTCGAGCATGGGAGCGCAGAAGGTGGCACACGACCTCACGTTGTTGTTGCAAGCGTCCGAGGAGGGGGCGGAATGACGTCCGGAACCGAAGAGAATTCGCCGTCAGGCGTGGTGGCGCCCGGCGCCGCCCGGGCCTGGTTGAACACGCTGGTGGTGGCCGCCGGGGCCGCCGCCGTACTGGCCGCTGCCGGCCTGGGCAAGGCGCGCGACAAGGGTGGCAACGGCTTCCAGTTGACGATGACGGTGCTGAGTGCGCTCGTCCTCGTCGGTGTGCTGGTTGCTCGCCGTCGTGCGATCAGTGGCAAGCCGGCCCCGCGCACGCAGCAGCAGACCTGGTTCGGGATGCTTCGCGTGTGCCTCACGGCCGGTATTCTGCTGGCGGTCGTCGCAGTCATCCGTTCCACTCCCCAGCAGCAGGCCTTCCCGGCCATCATGGCGGCAGTGAACGTCTGGCTGCTCACCATTGTCATCCGACTCGACTGGGCGGCCCGTGATGCCGCGACTGCGGGGAATCACTCATGAGCGAACACGAGAACACGACCACTGCCGAGGGGGCGTACACCGGTCAGCGCGAGGGCAAGCTCGTGCTGCTGTCGGTGGTGGCCATGCTCGCGCTGGTGCTGTCCTACGCGGGCTTCATGCGCGCCGGTCACACGACCTCCTTCGGTGGCATCCTGCCGGCCGAGCTCGCCGACGCCGGCGGTTCGGTCTTCGGCGCCAAGTGCGCCTCGTGCCACGGCGCGCAGGGTGGCGGTGGCGTCGGCCCCGGCTTCACCGGTGGCGGCCCCTCGGCCACCTTCCCCGACCCCGTCGACCACGTCCGTTGGGTCATCCTCGGTTCGGCCGACCCGGCCGGCGCGGCGCTGTACACCGCTGCTGGCAAGACCGCCACGGGCGGTATGCCCGCTTGGGGCACCAACGGCGCGCTGACGCTCACCGAGATCGTCCACGTCGTCATGTACGAGCGCTACGAGATCGGCGGCGTGCTGGTGTCCACCGACGTCGACAAGTGGGACGCCGGCCTGGCCGCGATCCTCACCGAGTTCCCCGACCTGGGCTACACCCAGGAAGAGGTCGACGCGCTGCTGGCCGAGATCGACGCAGCAGCTGCTGCCTGACCCAACCGGTCAGTCAACGCCAAGTTCACTCGCGACCAGGGCCGCCAGGCGGTCCTGGTCGAGTGCACCCAAGTACAACTGTGCGATCGTGCCGTCGGCGCGCACGAACAGCGTGGCCGGGATGAGTTCGATCCCCAGTTCCACCTGGAAGACACCGTCCGGGTCGCGGTACAGCGGGTAGCTGACGCCCGTCTCGGCAGCGAACCGGCGCAGTTCATCGGCGCCGTCCAACGGGTTCACGCCGACGACGGTGACCTTGCCGGCGTATGCCTGGGCGAAGGCCTGCAGCGCCGGCATCTCGTCGCGACAGGGCACGCAGGTGGACGCCCAGACGTTCACCACCAACGGGCCACGGAGGTCAGCGAAGGGCGTCTGGCCGGGCTGAGTGCCGACGACGCCCGTGCTGGGCAAGAGCCGCCCGTCCAGTTGCGGCGCGACGTAGACGGCAGATGTGTCGCCGCTGCCTTCCACCTCGATACGGGCGTCGGTGACGTAACCAGTGGTCCTGGGCGAGTCGTCCGCCGCTGCCCACCACCACACGCCAGCGGTCGCCACGGCGAGGCCGGTGGCGATGGTGGTACGCGGGGACGGGCGACGCATGGGCGGAATGGTACCGACGGCGGCGCAGACGGGCCCGTCAGTCCCAGCGGAACAGACGAGCGGCCAGCAGCGGGGTGATCGCGGCCCACACGGCCAGCACGACCCAGCTGGTGCCCGGCTGGCTGCCGGCGCCGCCCAGGGTGTCGCGCAGCACGTCGGCCAGCGCACCGCTGGGCAGCCCGTGAGCTACCACGCGGATGGCCCCCGGCAGCTTGGAGAACGGGATGACCATGCCGCCCAGCAAGAGCAGCACGAGATACAGGCCATTGAGGGCGGCCAAGTTGATCTCGCCACGCAGGCGACCGGCCATGGTGAGGCCGATGCCGGCGAACCCGACGGTGCCCAGCAGCACGGCGCCGACGGCCGCGAACCACTGGGGCCCGCTGGGCGACCAGCCGAGGGCGTAGGCCACGGGCACCAGGACTGCGAACTGCACGAGTTCCACCAGGGCGACGGTGATGATCTTGGCAGCGATCAGGCGGCGGCGGCCCAGCGGCGTGGCGCCGAGGCGTTTCAGCACGTGGTAGCTGCGCTCGAAGCCGGTGCCGATGCCCAGGCTGACCATCGAGGTGCTCATCACTGCGAGGGCGAGCACGCCGGGGGCCAGGAAGTCCACCGGGTCGGGGGTGCCGGTGGGCAGCACGTCGACCAGGCTGAAGAACACCAGCAGCAGCACCGGGATGCCCAGGGTCAACAGCAGTTGCTCGCCGTTACGGCGCACCACCTGCAGTTCGGCCACCACTTGTGCACGCAGGCGGTTCATGCGCCACGCCTCTCGGTGTCGCGCTCGGTGGTGAGGCGGCGGAAGACGTCCTCCAGCCGCTGCTCGCCGGCGCGCAGGTCGGTGAGCGGGTGCCCGTGTTCGGCCAGCCAGGTGGTGAGGGCGGCCATCAGCTTGGGGTGCGGCGGCGCGTCGATGACGTACTCGCCCGGGCCGACGTTGCTGGCCACCAGGCCGATCGAGCGGGCCAGGGAAGCAAGGTCGAGGTCGGGGGCACTGCGGAAACGGATCTCGTCGTGGCCCTTGCGCAACTCGGCCAACGTGCCGTCGGCGATGATCTGGCCGCGATCGAAGATGACCACCCGGTCGGCCAGGCGCTCGGCCTCGTCCAGTTCGTGCGTGGCCAGCACCACCGCGCAGCCCTCGGCGGCCAGGCCGCGGACGATGTCGCGGATCGTGGCCCGGCCGTTGATGTCGACCCCGCTCGTGGGCTCGTCGAGGAACGCCACCTCGGGCCGGGCGGCCAGTGCAAGGGCGAGCGACAGGCGCTGCTGCTCGCCGCCACTGAGCCGCCGCCAGGTGGACGCCGCTCGCTCGCCCAGGCCGACGGCGGCGATGAGATCGTCAGCCACCACGCCGCGCTGGTACAGCGCGCAGTAATGGCGCACGGTGTCGGCCACCCGGGCGCTGGGGTACACGCCGCCCTGTTGCAGCATCACGCCCATGCGCTCGCTGAGCTTGGCCTGTTGCGTGGCGGGGTCGAGGCCCAGCACACGCACTGTGCCGCCCGCTGCTTGGCGGTAGCCCTCGCACACCTCGATGGTGCTGGTCTTGCCAGCGCCGTTAGGGCCCAGCACTGCGGTGACCTGCCCGGCCTGCGCGGTGAACGACACGTTGTCGACGGCGACCAGGTCGCCGTACCTCACCGTCAGCCCTTGCACCTCGACCGCTGCCACCGGGCCGACGCTACCGCCTGGGGCGTAGCTGCCACCCACCCCTGGTTCACGTCGCGGCGTTGTCGTCATGTCTGACGAAGATCCCGCGACATGAACCGGGTCGGGGGTGCGCGAATGGCCTGTGACTCCGGCGGCATCCCCCAACTAGCGTGGAGGCGTGATCGATCAACGACTTCTGCGTACCGACCCCGACGTCGTGCGCGCGGCGCTCGCCCGCCGTGGCAAGCCCGACGTGATGGCCCAGTTCGAGAAGGCACTGCTGGTGGAGGGCGCGTCTCGCGAGCTGCAGGCGCGCCGCGAGGCGCTGCGGGCGGAGATCAACGATCTGTCCAAGCAGGTGGGCATGAAGCGCCGCGACGGCGATGCTGCCGGTGCCGAGGCACTGCAGGCGCGCAGCCGCGAGCTGGGCGAGCAGGAGACCGCGATCGCGGGCGAGGCCGACGCGCTGCAGGCCGAACTGCGCGACCTGCTGTTGCGCATCCCCAACTTGCCGCACCCCGACGCGCCTGACGGCAAGGACGACCACGACAACCCGGTGGTGAAGGGCCCGTTCCTGCCCGAGTCGTTCCCCGACCACCAGCGCGTGCCGCACTGGGAGACCGCCACGGCCCTGGGCATTCTGGACAACGAGCGCGCCACCAAGATCAGCGGCGCGATGTTCACCATGCAGCGCGGCCCGGGTGCCACGCTGGCGCGTGCGCTGTGCCAGTACGCGCTGGACATGAACGGCGACGCGTTCGAGGAGATCCGTCCGCCGTCGCTGGTCACCACGGCCACGCTCACCGCCACCGGCCAGCTGCCCAAGTTCGCCGACGACGCGTACGCCATCGAGCGCGACGACCTGTGGTGCATTCCCACCGCCGAGGTTCCGCTCACCAGCCTGTACGCAGACGAGGTGCTCGACGCAGCCAGCCTGCCGCAGCGGCTGATGGCCTACACCTCGTGCTACCGCCGCGAAGCTGGGTCGGCCGGCCGCGACACCCGCGGCATGCTGCGCGCCCACGAGTTCGACAAGGTCGAGATCCTGGCCGTTACCACGCCCGAGCAAGGCCCGGCGATGCTGATCGAGCTGCGCGACCGCGCCGAAGCCCTCATCAGCGGCCTGGGCCTGCCGTACCGCATCATCGAGATCTGCACCGGCGACATGGGCCAGAGCCATCACCGCAGCTTCGACCTCGAGGTCTACGCGCCGGGCTGCGACAACTGGCTGGAGGTCAGCTCGGTCAGCTGGTTCAGCGACTATCAGGCCCGCCGCGCCGACATCCGCTACAAGGTCGCCGGCGAGAAGGGCACCACCGTCGCCAACACGCTGAACGGTTCGGCGCTGGCCGTGCCGCGCGTGTGGGCGGCGATCATGGAGAACTACCGCCAGGCCGACGGCAGTGTCGCCGTTCCGCAGGTGCTGCACAAGTACATGCGCGGCATCGAGGTCATCCGCGCCAAATGAGCACCCCGCTGGACCCTGCGGAGCATCTGGCTCGTCACCGCTTCGACTACGAGACCGCCGGCCTCGACGTCGTCGATGTCGACGCCGACCCGATGGTGCAGTGGCGGCGGTGGTTCGACGAGGCGGTGGAGGCCGGCTGCACCGAGCCGAACGCATTCGTGCTGTCCACCACCGACGAGGAGGGTTGGCCGCAGTCGCGCTACCTGCTGCTGCGCGGTGCGGACGAGCGCGGGTTCACGTTCTTCACCAACTACGAGTCCGCCAAGAGCCACCAGCTGGCCGCCACCGGCCGGGCGACGATGCTGTTCACCTGGCTGCAGCTGCACCGCCAGGTGCGCGTGACGGTGACCGCAGAGCGCGTCCCGGACGAGGAGAGCGACGAGTATTTCGCCGAGCGGCCGCGGATGTCGCAGATCGGGGCGTGGTCGTCGCCTCAGTCGCAGCCGATCCCCGACCGTGCCTGGCTGGAGCAACGGGTGGAGCAGATGGCCGCCACCTTCGGCGACGGTCCCGTGTTGCGGCCCGCGTTCTGGGGCGGCTGGTTGCTGCGGCCGCAGCGGTTCGAGTTCTGGCAGGGTCGCCCCAGCCGCTTGCACGACCGGTTGCGCTACGAGCCGACGACGGCCGACGACCAGCCCGCCTGGAGCATCAGCCGGCTGGCGCCGTAGACGTCGCCGAAGCGGTCGGCCAGCTGCCCGCCGCCTCGGCGAGCGCGTCGATCAGTGCCTCGGTGTGCGGCACCAGACCAGGGCCGGTCCAGTCCTTCCAGATCGGGCTGCGCCCGCGCACACGCGGCGGCAGCTCGATCTGCACGCCATGGTGGCGTGGCAAGTTCACCGGGTTGGCGTGGTGCATGCCGCGCAGTTCCTTGGGAATGTGCTCGAGGTCGGTGACCACGTGGTAGTCGGGCAGGTGACGGCGCAGCACGTCGGCCAGGTGGTGGGCCAGCCCGCGGTTGCGGCCGCCCAGCAGCAGGCTGGTCCAGTAGCCGTGACGACCGAAGCCGTGGATGGTGACCACCGTGTGCACATGGTCGAGGAAGCGCTGCAGGTGAGGCGAGTCGGCGGGCGACACGCGGTGCGACGGAATGTGGTGCTTGTGGTGTTCGGGCTGCAGCACCGCGTAGTAGCTGGCACCGCTGCGCGCCGCGGCGGCCTCGGCCACGACGTCGGTCATTTCCTCGAGCGCACCGCCGTGGTAGGCCATGAACCCGATCGGGCCGCGCAGGTGACACACCTCGCGCACCCCCGGTGTGGCCAGCAACTCACGGAAGGACTGGCCGCTGCTCACCAGGGTCAGGCGGCCGGTTGGTGGTCGCGGCGGCGCTTGTTCCAGACGGCGAAGCCGACGGCGGCCGCCATCACCATCGACGACAACACGACAATGGTGGTCTGGTTCTCGCGCACGAAGTCGCGGAGGCTGACCTGCCACGACTGGGCCTTGTCGATGACACCCGACGAACCCGAGCCGCTGTCCAGGTCGTGGTACCAGTAGTACGCCAGGTACATGCCGGTCAGCAGCACGAACACACCGGCCACGTACTCGAACCATTCCATGCCCTTGCGCAGCCAGCGCAGCATGGCGGTGTTGGCGACGGCGAGCGTGATGGTGAGACCGCTGACCAGCAGCGCCATGCCCAGGCCGTACAGCGCCACGCCCAGCGAGCCCTGCAGGATGCCGTTGGTGGTGACGCCCCCGAGCACCACCGAGATGAACCCAGGAAGCGTGCAGCCCAGCGAGGCGACCGCGTAGGCGATGCCGAACACGAACATGCTGCGCACCGAGCGGTCGCGCTGGCCGACGTCCAGCTTCGGGGTGGTGAACGGCAGGCGGTAGCCGAACAGCATGGCGATGCCCAGCACCACCAGACCCAGCCCCATCACCAGTGACAGGTAGGGGGCCTTGTCCATGAACCAGCGGGTGCTCCACTTGGTGATCACGCCGATGATGATGAACACGCTCATGAAGCCGCCGGACACGGACAGGCTGACGGCCAGCGCACGCGAGATGGACGTCTTCTCCGCGCCGGGCCGCAGGTTCTCCATGCCCAGGAAGTACAAGAGGTAGGTGGGCAGCAGCACGAAGCCGCACGGGTTGATGGCTGCCAGCAGGCCTTGGGTGAAGCCGTTGGCGAGGCGCGGGTCGAGAGCGAGGATCACGAGATCAACTCCTGCACGTACTGTTCCAGCTCGTCCTGGCTGAGCTGGCCGGTTTGGCGCACCACCGTGCCGTCGGCGTCGACGAACAGGGTGACGGGGAAGGCGTTCAGGCCGGTGGCCACCAGGAACTCGCCGTCGGTGTCGTAGAGCAGTTCGTAGTCGACGCCGAGGTCGCGCGCGAAGCGTTCTTCGCTGTCGTCCGCACCGAGGTAGTCGATGCCGACGAAGCGCACGCTGTCGCCGTACTGAGCGTGCACTGCAGCAAAGGCGGGCAGTTCGTCGCGGCACGGGATGCAGGTGGACGACCAGACGTTGATCACCAACGGCTGGCCGATCAGCGAGCTGGTGGTGACGGCATCGCCGTCCAGCGTGCGCACCGTCACGTCCGCGAGCGGTTCGCCCTGCTGCGGGTCGTTGGTGCGGATGAGGCCGACATCGGCGGTGATGCGCGTCGCGGTCGTGGTGGACGAATCGTCGTCGGAGCACCCGGACGATGCCAGGGCGATCAGTACGAGCGCGCTCGGGATCATCCGCTGGCGAACCTGCACGGTTGCCACGCTACCGGTCCCCCTCGCCGCCGGTGGGTCGCGAATGCGTTGCCACCGGCGGCGCTGTGGGGGGATCCGTCACACCCGGTTGGGGGACGCCGTCGTCAGGCCCCGATCACGCCACCAGGTGCGGCGGGATCGGGACCTCGTCGACGACGACGACCGGGCGTGGGTGCTTGGGCGGACGACCACGTGGCCGCTTGACGGCCACTACTCGCCCGTTCTCGACCAGCTGGCCGCCCCACACACCCCACGGCTCGGCGCGATCGATCGCGCCGGCCAGGCAGTCGTCGGCCAACTTGCACTTGCCGCAGATCGCCTTGGCGCGTGCGGTGTCGAGCGGATTGTCCGAGAAGAACAGGTGGGTGAGGGTGCCGTGACCGTCGGCGCAACGCGGGGTGGCGACGCGCACGGCGATCGGCTCGACGATCTCGTCGAAGCTGGTCAGGAGGTTTTCGTTCAGGGTGTACATCGGGGTGTTCCTCTCGGAGACTGTTGGAGGGCGAAAAACCAGAAAGGCCGCCGGGATCCTGTGATCCCGACGGCCTCGGAGGGCGCTTCCGACGTTGTTTACGTCGTTGCGTTCCCGAGGTGTCGGGCCGTGCGCTTGGTGGTCATTGCGTTGAACTTCACGTTCTTCACGGAGCCATTGCGCCACTGGTAGCCATGAGCGAGCACCGTCCCGCACGGGCGCGCGTCAGCTGCCACGAGGGCGCTGCTGAGGGCGAGTGCGGTCCGGATCATCTGGTCAAGGCCTTCCTTGGTCGTCGACCGCGCGCGGCTGCGCGAGGTCGTGCTACAGGCAACCACGTCGTGAGGCCGGATGCAACTGATTTATTGCGCGGGTCCTGGTGCGTGCACGATTAGCGTCTTGCTCAGGCTTCGGCGCAGGCGAGGGGTGGGACCGATGGCGGAGTGGACGCCGACTACTTGTTTCAGGAGTGACCAGCCTGCGCCCCAGGCGGGCCACGGCGACACATGTTGATTCTGCGCAAGCTGCTCGACGTTCTGTTCTTCGGCTTGGCCACTTACCTCGGTGTCGGAGAATCTCAGGCCGGCCGACGCGGTGCTCCGGCACTTCTCGTAGTTCCGAGGTACCCACCGCCTGGTCTGCTGTTTCCAGAGGTTGCCAAATCCGACCTCACGGTGGCCGTCGTACTCGATGGCGAGTTGGTTGGCTATCTGACAGCGCGCAACATCCCAACGCACACGGCCAGGTACCCACCGCCTGGTCTGCTGTTTCCAGAGGTTGCCAAATCCGACCTCACGG
>CAZREK010000067.1:0-9829 GCA_964598965.1 uncultured Bifidobacterium sp.
GGTGATCGCCTGCTGCAGCGGGTGATCCGGCGACAAGTACTCCGGGCCGTGGCTCCAGCCGTTGCACACGCACGTGGCCAGCATGCCGCTGTGCTTGCCACTGCAGTTCATCAGCAGCGATGACGGCCCACCGCCGGCGCGCAAGACTTCCCGCGCCGCGGTCTCGTCGAGCGGCAGTGAGGGGGTATTGGCCAGCGCCTCTGGGCCCAGACCGGCGCCGGCGAGGATGCGGAGCGCACCGTCGAGGTGCAACGGGGTGCCGTCGTGGCTGGCACACACCAACGCGAGCAACTCGGGTGGTAGATCGAGACCGGCGCGCACCATACCCAGCGCCTGCATCGGCTTGTTCGACGAGCGCGGGTAGACGATCGCGCGAGGGTTCCCGACCGCGAATGCGATATCGCCGTCGGGGGCCAGCGCCACCACCGAACCGAAGTGCACGGACTCGTCGAGCCCGCTGCGTTCGACAATGGCGACGGGCACGAAGTCGTCAGGCGCGGCCATCGCCGTCCTGCGGGCCGTCGCTGCGTTCGTCGCCGTCGGAGGGTTCGTCCTCCTCCATCCGCCGGATGCGCCGCCGCTGCCGCCGCGTGAGCGTGATGCGCGTCAGCGTGGAATCGATCACCTCGTGACGCTGGCCGGTGTTGCTGATCAGCGCCTGCAGCATGGCAGCACCTGGGATGGCGAGAATGGCCCCGACTGCGCCCAGCACCGCCGCACCGGCGATCGCCGACCCGAACGCAATGGCCGGGTGCAGGTCCATCGTGCGGGCCGTGATGCGCGGCAGGAACAGGTAGTTCTCCACCTGCTGGTACACGATCACGAACACCAGCACGACCATCGCTTTGGACGGCGAGTCGATGAACGTGACGATCACCGGCAGCGCGCCGGCCAAGTAGGTGCCCACCACCGGCAGGAACTGGCTGACCACGCCCACCCACAAGGCGAGTGCGACCGGCGCCTGAGTACCCAGTGCTTGCAGCGCGATCCAGTGGAAGAACCCCGACAGGCCGGCCAGCAGCGCCCGCGAGTAGAGGTAGCCGCCGGTCTTGTCGATCGCCAGCTCCCAGGTGTCCAGCACGCGCCGCTGGCGTTCGGGGCTGAGGCGGCTGCAGATGGAGCGGCGCAGCTTGGGGCCATCGGCGACGAGGTAGAAGGTGAACAGCATCACCGACAGCGCCTGCACCAACAGACCAAGCGCGGCGACGGACAGATCGACCACCTTGCCTTGTTGGCTCTTGATGAACTTCTGCACCGGCCCCTCGGGGTCGTTGATGCTTTCGATCGCCTTGGTGGGGTCGATGTGCGTGTGGAAGTGGGTGTTGAGGAAGTCGACGGTGTTGTTGACGTACTTCTCCGAGTTGCCCAGCAGGTCGGCGATCTGTTGGCCCACCAACGCGCCGATGGCCACCAGGAACACCAGGAAGGCGAGCAGGACCCCGAGCAGGATCACCGTCGTGGCCGTGCCGCGGCGCCAGCCGCGACGGGCGAGCCGGTTGACGCCCGGCTCGATCGCCAGCGACAGGAACAGCGACACGAGCAACAGCAAGAACAGCGGGTAGAGGCTGGACCACACATCGCGGACCAGGAGCGCGATGACCGCGCCGAGCCAGAAGATGGCGACCGCCTTCCACACCCAACGCGGCATGCGGTCGGCGGCGGTGGCGGGAGCGTCGTGGGACATCAACGTCGAGCGTAGTGAGCCACGGCCGTGCGGAGCGCGGACGCAAGATCGCCACGCTCACCGACGACCACTCGCTCCAGGCCGAGCCAACCGGCCATCGCCCACAACTCTGGGGCAAGGTCGGCGGCGACGGCCTCGCCGGGCACGCCGACCTCGGTGAACGCACCAGGAACCAACAACGCGCCGCTTGCGCGGTCCGCCTTCATGTCCACCCGCCCGACCAGCGCGTCGCCCCACAACACCGGCAGCACGTAGTACCCGAACTTGCGTTGTGGGGCGGGCGTGTAGATCTCGATGCGATAGTGAAAGCCGAACAGGCGCTCGTTGCGATCGCGGAACCAGCACACGGGGTCGAACGGCGACAACAGTGCGCACGCTTCGATGCGGCGCGGTCGACGGGCCTCGGGGTGCAGGTACGCCGGGCGATCCCACCCTTCCACCTGCGCCTCCACCAGCCGTCCCTCGGCGACCAGGTCGCGCACCACGCCTTTCAGCCGCGACGGTTTCTGGCGGTGGTAGTCGGCGAGGTCCTCCAGTGTCCCCACGCCGTGGTGCTGCGCGGCGAGCACCAGCATCTCGCGGCGGGCTTCCTCCTCCGTCGCCGCCGGGCGGGCGAGAATGTGAGCAGGAAGCAGCCGCTCGGTGAGGTCGTACACGCGAGCGAAATCGGACGCGCGTCGGCGAGCGCTGACCAGCCCTTTCCAGAACAGGTGCTCGAGCGCCACCTTGGCGTCGTCCCAGTCCCACCAGGTGCCCTTCTTGCCCACCCGCTCGCTGAGGTCGCCGGCCGCAACCGGGCCGTCCAGCTCGATGCGCCGCAGCACCTCGTCGGCGTACCCGGGCCGTCGTTCGTGCAAGGTCCAGTACTGGCCCCACATGTGCTCGGTCTGCATCTTCCACCGCCACAGGTGGTGGTGCTCGGTGGGCACGTGCGACGCCGCGTGCGCCCAGTACTCGAACAGTTCGCCGTCGGCGGTGGCGTCCGCGATCAGCGAACGCGGGTGCGGGCCGAGCCGCGCGAACAATGGCAGCTCCTGGCTGCGCACCAGCACGTTGACCGAGTCGATCTGGATGAGACCCATCCGGTCGAGCGCGCGGCGAAGGTGACGGCGATCGACGCGGCCCGTTGGCCGCGCCTCCGCGAAACCTTGCGCACCGAGCGCGATGCGTCGTGCTTGGGCGAGCGACAGCCGTTCGACGGCCACGGTCGCGTGTGGCCTCAGTCGGCGACGGTGATGGTGACCGAGTTGATCACCACGGGCGTGAGCGGACGGTCGGAGCGATCGGTGTCGACCTTCTGCATCGCGTCGACGATCTCCAGACCCTTCACCACCTGGCCGAAGTGGTTGTACTGCGGCGGCAGGCCGACACCGCTGGGGCCGCTGACGAGGAAGAACTGGCTGCCGTTGGTGTTGGGGCCGGCGTTGGCCATCGCCATCGAGCCGAGCTGATAGCGCTGCTTCACCGGCTCGTCCTTGAAGCGATAGCCGGGGCCGCCGCGGCCGGTGCCGGTGGGGTCGCCGCCCTGGCACATGAAGCCGTTGATGATGCGGTGGAAGACCACGCCCTCGTAGTAGTGGTACCCGGCGAGGAACACGAAGTTGTTGACGGTCAGCGGCGCGTTGATCGCGTCGAGCGCGATCACCAGCGTGCCCATGCTGGTGTCCATCGTGGCGGTGTAGCGCTTCGACGTGTCGATCCCCATCTCGGGGGCCTGGTCGAACTGCTGAACCTTGGGAGCGGAACCGTCGAGCGCGGGGAAGGAATGAGCCATGTCGAGCAGACTATCCCTCCCCCGCGGCGACGGGGTCAGCCGTTGCTGGAGTTGTAACTGCTGATCAGGTTGTTGGCTTGCTCGGCGGCGGAGTCCAGCGACGACTTCACATCGGCACCGTCGAAGATGGCGGCGATCGCGTCGGCCAGCACCACGCGGACCTCGCGCAGCGGGCCGACCACCGGGCCGGCCGACGTGAGGGCGTCGGGCGAAGCCTGCAACTGGTCGAAGGCGACCGAGAACCGCGGGTCGGTGGCGACGGTGGACTTGTACGGATCGAGTTCCACCGCATCGGAGCGCACCGGGATGTAGCCAGTGGCGTTGGCCCACTCGCTCTGCTGCTGCGCGCTGACCAGGAAGCTGAGGAAGTCCCAGGTGGCGGCGATGCGCACCGGATCGTCGGAGTTCACCGGCCACAGCGAGGCGCCACCGATCAGCGCACCCGGGGCGCCGTCAGGACCGGGCATCGGCCCGATGCCGAGGTCGTCGATGCCGAGCTGCGGGAACACGCCCGTGGCCAGCACGTCGAGGGCGCCGCGAAGCGCGGCGGAGGTGTGGATGGTCATCGCGGCCGGCGCCTGCTCGTCGGCCAGCTTGAGCAGGTCGTCCTGGCCGGACTCGTTGGCACCGACGCTGACTGCCAGACCGTCGTTCAACAGGTCCTGCAGGAAGGTGAGCAGCTCGACGCCGGTCTCGTTGTTGTAGAGCACCTTGGTGGCGCGGTTGGTGCGGCCGTTGTCACCGTCGGTGTAGAACTGCTGCGCCTTGGCGAACCACTGCTCCATGTACCAGCCGCCGCCCGAGTCGAAGCCCGAGTCCAGGACCAGGCCGTACTTGGCGGCGCCGGAATCCACCAGCTGCTGGCTCATCGCGCGCAACTCGTCGAGCGAGGCCGGGGGCTTCTCCGGGTCGAGGCCGGCCGCGGCGAAGGCCTTCTTGCTGTAGTACAGCACCGGGTTGGACACATTGAACGGCATCGCCCACTGCATGCCCTGCGTGCTGTAGGCCGTGAGCGCGGTCGGCAGGAACGCGGACGTGTCGTAGCCACTGGCGGTGATGCACTTGCCCACCGGCACGGTGCTCTCCGTGTCGACCATCGCCTGCACCATGTACTCGGGCATCTGCACCAGGTCGGGGCGGCTGTCCTGCGATGCACGCAAGTACTTGTCGGCCGTGCCCTCGTAGCTGTCGCTGACCAGCGTGACGTGCACCTTGGACTGGCTGGCGTTGTAGTCGTCGGTGATCGCCTGCAGTGCCTCCGCAAGCGGGCCGGTCATGCCGGTCCAGAACGTGATCTCGGTGGTGCCGGTGGCGGTCTCGAGCGCGTCGGTGGGGCAGTCCGGCAGGTTGTCGGGGGCCACGGTGGTGGTGGTGGCCAGCGTGCCGGGGGCGGACGTCGCGCCACCGCTGGTGCCACCCGAGTCGGTGATGTCGCCGCCGTCGCTGCATGCCGCAGCGAGCAGGCCGACGATGGCGAGCGTGGCGAAACGGCGGGAGATGGTGAGCGTGCGCATCAGCCCTTCACCGCCCCGGCGGTGAGCCCTCGCACGAGTTGACGCTGGAACACGACCAGCATGAGGAAGATGGGGATGGCAGCCACGACGAGGCCTCCTGTGACGAGGTTGAACTTGCTGATATCGGTGGGAGTACGGAGATGTTCCAGGCCGATCTGGATGGTGCGATGGTCCTCGTCGGTGATCACCTGGGAGGGCCACAAGTAAGCGTTCCAGGTACCGAGGAACACGAACAAGCCGAGCGCGCCGAGCGTGGGGCGACTGAGCGGCGCGGCGACGCTCCAGAGGAAGCGCAGGTGCCCGACACCGTCGAGCGCTGCGGCTTCGCGCAGCTCGCCGGGGATCTGCATGAACACTTGGCGCACCATGAACACACCGAACATGCTGCCCAGCGACGGCACGATGAGGGCCAAGTACGTGTTCATCCAGCCGAGCGAGTCGACCGTGCGCTGGTTGATGACGACGGTGACCTCGGCGGGCACCAGCATCGTGGCCAGGAACAGCGCGAACACGATCTTCTTGCCGGGGAACTCGAGGAAGGCGAACGCGTACGCCGACAGCAAGCTGGTGATGATCACGCCGATGGTGACCGCGATCGCCACGTAGAGGCTGTTGAGCATGAGGTGACCGAGGTCGCCGATGCGCCACGCGGAACGAATGGTGTCGAGGGTGAGGTCCACCGGCAACAGCGACCGCGGGTGATCGAACGCGTCGGGCCCGGACTTCAACGCCTGCAACAGCACGGCGTAGACGGGGAACAGCACGACGACTGCGAGGACCGCCAGCAGGGTGTAGCGGCCGAGTTTGCGCACGCCGCGCACGGTGTCAGCTGCCATAGTGCACCCGCTTCCCGACGCCGCGGAACTGCACGGCGGCGAACACCAGACACAGCAGGAACAACAGCACCGCCGAGGCGGACTTCAACCCGAGGTCGTTGCGGATCAGCGAGTTGCGACCGTAGATGAGGTACGGGATGTTGGTGGTGGCCTTGGTGCTCTGCGGGCCGCCGCCGGTGAGCAGCGCGATCTCGCCGTAGGACTGCAGCGCACGGGTGGTGAGCACCACGCCGAGGAACAGCAGCGCCGGCGAGATCATCGGCAGGGTGACGTTGGTGAACCGGCGGAAGCTGCCCGCGCCGTCCACGTAGGCGCTCTCGTACAACTCGCGTGGCACGCTCTGCAGCGCAGCGGTGGCGACGATGAACGTGAACCCCAGACCGGCCCACACGCTGCTGATCGCGACAGCGGGCAGCGCAGTGCCCTTGTCGTTCAGCAGGCCGGGCTCCTTCAACGAAGGGATCCAGCTGCTGAGCAGGTCGGCCAACACGCCCACCTGCGGCTGCAGCAACACGAACCACACCAGGCTGGCGACGGCCACGCTGGTGGCCACCGTGCTGGAGAAGATGGTGCGGAAGATGCCGATGCCGCGTAGGTGCTTGTCGGCCAGCACCGCCAGGCCGACGCCGAGGATCAGGCCGGCGGGCACCGTGAAGAGCGCGAACTTCACCGAAACCACGAGCGCGTCCTGGAACTGCTTGCTCTGGAACACCCGGCTGAACTGCTGCCACCCCACGTCGCGGCAGTTCTTCACCTGGATGTCGCACTTCTTGTGGCCGTAGTCGATCGCCTTGATCAGCGGGTACACGGTCCAGACCCAGAGCAGCCCGGCCGACGGCAGCAGCATCAGCAGCGCCGCGGGAAGATCGCGGAGCTTGCGCTTCACGACACCCTCGCTCCCGACACCGCGTCGAACCGGTGCAGATGTTGGTCCGGTGCGGCGAAGCGCACGACGTCGCCCGGCCGAGGCACACCGGTGGACGGGTTCAGACGCGACACCAGGCGACCGGCGGCCTGGCTGTCGGCCAGGACCAGTACCTCGTGGCCGAGGTGCTCGACCTGGTGGACCGTGGCCTCCAGCACCCCATCGGCGGACAACTGCAGGTGCTCGGGACGGACGCCGATGCGCTCATTGGCACCGCCGAGCATGCCGACCGGCAACAAGTTCATCGGCGGCGTTCCAATGAACTGGGCGACGAAGGCGGTGGCCGGGCGGTCGTAGACCTCCTGCGGCGTGCCGACCTGCTCCAGCCGGCCAGCGTTGAGGATGGCCACGCGGCTGGCCATCGTCATCGCTTCGACCTGGTCGTGGGTGACGTACACGAACGTGCTGTCGAGGCGGCGGTGCAGATCGACCAGTTCGGTGCGGGTGTCGCCGCGCAGCTTGGCGTCGAGGTTGCTGAGCGGCTCGTCCATCAGGAACACCGCCGGGTTGCGCACGATGGCGCGCGCCAGCGCAACGCGCTGGCGTTGACCACCGCTGAGTTGCCCCGGCTTGCGGCGCATGTGGTCGCCCAGGCCCAACGCCTCGGCGGCACGCAACGCCTCTGCTGTCCGCTCCGCCTTGGGAACGCCGCGGACCTTCAGCGGGAACTCGATGTTCGCCCTCACCGTCTTGTGCGGGTACAGGGCGTAGCTCTGGAACACCATCGCGATGTCGCGCTCTTTGGGCGGGACGTCGTTGACGACGCGGTCGCCGATCGTCACCTCGCCGGAGTTGGGGTCTTCCAGGCCGGCGATCATGCGCAGCAGCGTGCTCTTGCCGCAGCCGGAGGGACCGAGCAGGACCATGAACTCGTGGTCCTCGACCTCCAGTGTCACGTCGTCGACCGCGACGACCTCATCGGCGTCCTCGCCGAACCGCTTTGTCACATGATCCAGCCGTACGCGCGCCACGCGCCGAACAGTAGCCTCAACGCCCATGAGCGATACACAGCCGAGCGCCGGAGAACCCGCGGTCCTCGACCTCGACGCGATCGAGCACGACCTGGCCGGTGTGGAAGTCGCTCTCGCCCGGCTCGACGCCGGCACCTACTGGACCGACGAAGTGTCGGGCCAGCCGCTCTCCGACGAGCTGCTGCACCAGCAGCCCACGGCCCGCCGCAACCCGTGACCGGCATCGTCGCCCTCGCGCAGCGTTGCTCGCAGTACGGCGACGCATCGCAGCGCCTCGGCGAGTTGCTGGGTGAGTGGGCACGCGCCGATAGCCACCCGGCGGCCGCGGCGATGTTCGCCGCCCACTGCCACCACCTCACCTGGCACGCCACGCTGTTCGCCGATCGGCGGCCGGTCAGCCCGGCCGACGTCGCGGCGCCCGGCGCCTGGGCACCGTTCGAAGCCGCCCTTGCCGCGGCGGCGGAGGCGGGTTCCACCGCCGCCCGCGTGCGGGCCGCGTACGACGGCGTGGCCACGCTGCTGGTGGCTGCGTATCAACAGCACCTCGCGGCGACGGACCCGCGCGTGGACGGCCCGACGGCACGCGTCCTGACCCTTGCGCTGCGCGACCTCGACGCCGACCTGCTGGAGGCCGCCGCACTGGCGTCCACGCTCGGCTGAGCACCGCCCGCCGAACCCGAAGCCCCGGCTTGTGAATGTGTGCACCTGGGTGGAGGGGCTTGACGAGGTGGATATCGTGACCGGATCGTCGGGTAGGTCGCCTGGCTCACGCCGTTCACTTCGAGGAGATTTCGTGGCGAAAGATCGCGTGGAACGGGACGAGGAGGACCTTGTCCGCCTCTACCTCACCGACATCGGCCAGTACTCGCTGCTGACCAAGGACGACGAAGTTCGTCTGGCCAAGCAGATCGAGAGCGGCAAGGCGGCCATCGCCGAGCTCGACACGGCCAAGGACCTCACCCCCACCCGCAAGCGCGAGCTGCGCCGCGCCGCCCGCGAAGGCGAGGAAGCCGAGCGCGCGTTCGTGCAGTCGAACCTGCGCCTCGTGGTGTCGATCGCCAAGAAGTACCAGGCCAGCGGCCTGCCCCTGCTCGACCTCATCCAGGAGGGCAACCTCGGCCTCATGCACGCCGTCGAGAAGTTCGACTGGCGCAAGGGCTTCAAGTTCTCCACCTACGCCACATGGTGGATCCGTCAGGCCATCACCCGCGGCATCGCCAACACCGGCCGCACCATCCGCCTGCCAGTCCACGCCGGCGACACCCTTGCTCGCCTGCAGAAGGCGCGCAGCCGCCTGGAGCTGAAGCTCGGCCGCCCGGCCACGCTCAGCGAGCTGGCCAAGGAAGTCGAAATGCCGGAGGACAAGGTCACCGAGGCCCTGCGCTTCGCGGCCGAGCCCTTGTCGCTCAGCGAGCCGCTGCGCGAAGACGGCGACGCCGAACTGGGCGACGTGGTGGAAGACCGTTCCGCCGAGTCGCCGTTCGAGGTCGCGGCCACCGCACTGCTGCCCGAGGAGATCGCCCGCCTGCTGGCCCCGCTCGACGAGCGCGAGCGCGAGATCCTGAAGCTGCGCTTCGGTCTCGACCGCGGCGAGCCGCGCACGCTGGAAGAGGTGGGCGAGCACTTCAACCTCACCCGCGAGCGCATCCGCCAGATCGAAGCCCGCGCGATGAGCAAGCTGCGCCACCCCAGCAGCGACACCGGCGCCCGCGACCTGCTCGCGGTCTAGCGATGATCTCCATCCGCGTCGCCCACCCGGACGACGCGGATGCGCTTGCGGCCGCGCATATCGAAGGGTGGCGCGTCGGTTACCGCGGGCTGCTGCCCGACGAGTTCCTCGACGCGCCGGACTTCGCCGCTCAGCGGCTGGAACGCTGGCGTCTGTGGACATTGGGCGGACTGGGCGCCCGGTTCGGCGATGTTCGCCGGCGTCGACGGTGACCGTGTCGTCGGGTTCGGGCACTGCGGCGCCGCCCGAACCGCGCCGGAGTGCGACCAGGCCAGCCCGTCGGGCACTGCCTTCTCCTCCACCACCGGTGAGGTCTACGCGTTCTACGTGCACCCCGACGCCTGGGGTTCGGGCGTCGCCGCGGCCATCATGCAGCGCTGCCGGCAGTTCCTGCAC
>CAZREK010000068.1:0-9816 GCA_964598965.1 uncultured Bifidobacterium sp.
ACGTGCCAGTTGTCCTCCGGCACGAAGCGCACGCCGCGCTGGTCCTTGCGATGCAGCTCGCGCAGCACTTCGGCCACCTCCTCAGGCGGCCAGAGTGCGACGAAGAGCCGGGTCACTCGATGACGACCACCACGTCGCCGGCGCCGACGGTGTCGCCCGCCTTGACCTTGATCTCCTTGACCTTGCCGGCCTTCTCGGCGTTGATCTGGTTCTCCATCTTCATCGCCTCGAGCACGACCACGGCCTGGCCCTCGGCGACGTCCTGGCCGACCTCGACGAGCACCTTCACGATCGTGCCCTGCATCGGCACTTCGACGTTGCCGCTGCCGCTGGCACCCGAGCCGCTGCCGTGGCCATGAGCCGCACGCGGCTTCTTCGCCGCGGCCTTGGCGCCGCCGGAGGCGACCACCATCGGCACGTCGGGAACCCACATCTTGACGTCGAAGCGCTTGCCGTTCACCTCGACGGTGGTGGCGCGCTGCACGAGCGGAGCTTCGTCGTCGTCGGACTTGGGGGCCGGCTTGACGGTCTCGATGCCCGACAGGTCGAGCTTCTCCTCCACCCACTTGGTGGAGTGCTGCATAGATTGGAAGTCGGGGTGGCGCAGGATGGCGAGGTCGGCGGGGATGGTGGTGGCCACACCCTCGACCACCATCTCCTCCAGCGCGCGGATGGTGCGGGCGATGGCAGTGGGGCGGTCCTTGCCCCACACGATGAGCTTGCCGACGAGGTTGTCGTAGTACTGGCTGACCGTGTCGCCGCTTTCGTAACCGGCGTCGAAGCGGATACCGAAGCCGTCGGGGGCGACGAGCTTGTCGATCTTGCCGGGCGACGGCAGGAACTTGCCGCCGGCCGGGTTCTCGGCGTTGATGCGCACCTCGATGCCCGCGCCGCGGCGCTGAGCAGCGATCTGCTCCTGCGTCATCGGCAGCGGCTCGCCGCTGGCGACGCGGATCTGCCACTCGACCAGGTCGATGCCGGTGATGACCTCGGTGACCGGGTGCTCGACCTGCAGACGGGTGTTCATCTCCAGGAAGAAGAACTCGCCGTCCTGGTAGATGAACTCGACCGTGCCGGCGTTGTAGTAGCCGACCGCCTTGGCCGCCTTGATCGCGGCCTCGCCCATCGCGTCTTCCACGCCGGGGGCCATGCCGGCCGACGGGGCTTCCTCGATCAGCTTCTGGTGCCGACGCTGGGCCGAGCAGTCACGGGTGCTGACCCACACGACGTTGCCGTGCTGGTCGCCGACGATCTGCACTTCCACGTGGCGCGGCCAGGTGAGGTAGCGCTCGATGTAGATCTCGTCGCGGCCGAAGAACGCCTTGGACTCGCGCTTGGCGCTGTCCATCGCCTCTTGCACCTCGTCCGCGCTGCGGACGACCTTCATGCCGCGGCCGCCGCCACCGAAGGCCGCCTTGATCGCGATCGGGTAGCCGTGCTCGGCACCGAAGGCGAGGATCTCGTCGGCCGAGTTCACGAACTCGGTGGTGCCGGGCACGATCGGGCAGTCACCGCGCAGGGCAGCCTTGCGCGAGCTGACCTTGTCGCCCATCTCGTCGATCGCGGCGGGCGGCGGGCCGATGAACGCGACACCCTTGGCGGTGATGGCGCGGGCGAAGTCGGCGTTCTCGCTGAAGAAGCCGTAGCCCGGGTGCACGCCGTCGGCGCCGCTCTTGTCGATGGCGTCGAGAATCGCTGCCGTGTTGAGGTAGCTCTCGGCTGCGGTCTGGCCGCCCAAGGCGTAGGCCTCGTCGGCCAAGCGGACGTGGAGGGCGTCGCGGTCGAGTTCGGAGTAGACCGCGACCGTCTTGATACCCAGCTCGCGGGCGGCACGGATGACACGGACGGCGATCTCGCCTCGGTTGGCGATCAGGATCTTCTTCAACATTGGTGACAATCTTTGCGGAATGACCACACCATTTGCCACCCAACGAATCGAGTGGCCCCACGGCTGGCAGGTTCGTGTGGTCGAGGAGACGGGAAGCACCAACGCCGACCTGCTCGCAGCGGCCGCCGAAGGAACACCTGACCGTACCGTATTGGCTGCTGCGCACCAGACTGCTGGCCGCGGCCGTCTCGACCGTCGGTGGGAGGCGCCCCCGGGTGCCAACCTCCTCGTGTCGCTGCTGTTCCGCAGCATTCCCCAGTATCCGCACCAACTGACCCAGCGTGTCGCGCTCGCCGCCGCGGACGCCGCAGAACGCCTGGCAGGGGCGCGGCCGGTGCTGAAGTGGCCCAACGACCTGCTGCTCGACGGCGCCAAGCTGGCCGGGGTGTTGGCCCAGGCACACAGCGGCACCCAACCCGCGGTGGTGGTCGGCATCGGGATCAACTGCGGGTGGGCACCGGAAGGTGGGGCAAGGTTGGGTGACGACGTCGCTCCGTTGGCGCTGTTGGCGGAGTTGCTGCGCTGCTACGACGCGCTGCCCGTGGACATCACCGAGACCTACCGCGAACGGCTGGCGACTCTGGGCACGCGAGTGCGGGTCGAACTGCCGAGCGGTGCGCTGATCGGTGATGCACTGTCGGTGGAGCCGAGCGGCGAGTTGGTGATCCGCGACGACGAAGGGGCCCGCCACACAGTGACCGTGGGCGACGTGGTGCACCTGCGCCCCGCTGACTGAAGCTCGTCACCGAGCGCAGCGCACTACCCTGCCAACCCGTGTTGGCGCTCGATACCACTCCGCGGCCCCCACGTCGCCAGTGGCCGGCGATGCTGGGCACGACGCTGGTCGTGGGCATCCTGTGCGCGGCCGGTGTCGCGTGGGGCGCCTACCGCACCGCCGCCGGGGTGCCGCGGGTCAGCGGGGTGGTCGCGGTGCTCAGCCCGTCGAATGCCGACTTCGAGAACTACCTGCTGGTCGGCAGCGACAGCCGCTCCGCCGGCGACCCGAACACCGGTGACGGCGGCAGCGTCGGCGGCAGCCGTAGCGACACGATCATGGTGCTGCGGATCGACAAGGACAGCGGCTCGGCCGCCCTGCTGTCCATCCCGCGCGACCTCTACGTCGAGGTTCCCGGCGGTCACACGGGCCGGATCAACGGCGCCTACAACGACGGCGCGGCCGCACTCGTGCAGACCATCCACGACGCGCTCGGCATCCCGGTGCAGCACTACGTCGAGATCGACTTCACCGGTTTCAAGGCGTTGGTCGACGCCCTGGACGGGGTCGAGATCTGCTTCGACACCGCCACCCGCGACGCGCACACCGGGCTCGACATCCCGGCCGCAGGGTGTTACGTCCTGAACGGCACGATGGCGCTCGCGTACGCCCGCAGCCGTCACTACGAGCAACTGATCGACGGCGAATGGCGCGAGGACCCCACCAGCGATCTCGGCCGTTCGGCCCGCCAGCGCGACTTCGTCGACCGGACCTTGCGGGCGACGCTGGAGCGGGTGAAGGTCGATCCGTTCGCCACGGGCGACCTCGTGGCGGCAATGGGATCAGCGATTGCGATCGACGGTGACCTCGACCCGATCGACGCCGCGGCCACACTGCGCACAGCCGTCAGTGCCGGGCTGGCCACGTACGCGATCCCGGTCGAACCGCGGACGGTCGGCGATGCCGCGGTCCTCGTCCTCGGCGACGGGGCCGACAACGTGCTGAACTACTTCCGCGGCACCGGCCCCGCGCCCGCCGGTTGACGAGGTCGGTGCGTCAGTAGCTGCGCGGCAGGCCGAGAACGTTCTGCCCGACGTAGGCGAGCACGAGGTTGTTGTTGATCGGCGCCACTTGGTACAGCCGGGTCTCGCGCAGCTTGCGTTCGATGTCGTATTCGGCTGCGAACCCGAACCCTCCGTGCGTGTCGAGGCACGCGTTACCGGCCGCCCACGAGGCTTCGCTGGCCATCATCTTGGCGAGGTTCGCCTCGGTGCCGCAGGGTTGGCTGCTGTCGAACAGCGACGCGGCGCGCTTGCGCATGAGATCGGCTCCGGCCAGCTGGGCATACGCGCGGGCGAGCGGGAACTGCACCCCTTGGTTGGCGCCGATCGGCCGGCCGAACACTTCACGGGTATTGGCGTAGTCAACCGCGCGGTCGAGGAAGAAGCGTCCGTCACCGATGCACTCGGACGCGATGAGGATGCGCTCGGCGTTCATCCCGTCGAGGATGTGGCGGAAGCCCGAGCCCTCTGTGCCGATCAGCGCGTCGTGGGGCAGCAACACGTCGTCGAAGAACACCTCGGTGGTGTGATGGTTCATCATCGTCGGGATCGGACGGATCGTGATGCCGGAGGCGACGCGCAGGTCGACGAGGAACACGGACATCCCGTCGGTCTTCTTCTGCACCTCGTCGTACGGTGTGGTGCGCGCCAGCAGGATCATCAGGTCGCTGTGCTGTGCCCGCGACGTCCAGATCTTCTGGCCGTTGATCAGCCAGCCGTCAGCGGTTCGCTCGGCTCGCGTGCGGATGCGAGCGGTCTCGCTGCCTGCCGCCGGCTCGGTGACCCCGAACGCCTGCAGCCGCAGATCGCCCGCCGCGATTGCCGGCAGGTAGCGCTGCTTCTGCTCGGCGCTCCCGTGGCGCAACACGGTGCCCATCACGTACATCTGCGCGTGGCACGCCGCGGGGTTGCCCCCCGAAGCGGCGATCTCCTCGAGAATCACGCACGCACCCGCGAGCGGCAGGCCGCCTCCGCCGTATTCCTCGGGGATCAGCGCACCGAGATAGCCGGCGCGGGTGAGCTCGCCGACGAACTCGTCCGGGTAGCGGTCCGGTTCCAGCCCTCGCCAGTACGCGGGACCGAAGCGGTCGCACAGGCGGCGCACCTCGGCCTGCACCGCGGCGTACTCCTCGGGGACTCCGAAATCCATTTCCGCTCCTTCCCGGCGACGACGTCGGCGGCGGCACAGCCTCGCCGCCGTTGACCGACCGGGGCAAGCGGAGCGGTGTACGTTTCCGTTCCATGTCCGCTCGTCGCGTCGCCACCTTGCTCGCTCCACTGTGCCTGCTCGCCGCCTGCAGCGACGGGGGTGGTCTCAGCGGTCAGGTCAACGGGGGGACGAACAACGGTTCTGGAGTGCCTGCGGGTGCCAAGAACTGGACGTTGCTCGTCTATGTCGCCGGCGACAACAACCTGGAACGCGACGCGGTGACCGACTTCCAGGAGATGCAGCGTGGCGTCTCCGACGACGTCAACCTGCTCGTCCTCATGGATCGTGCTGCCAACGACGACCCGAACGGCGGCTACTCGGCCGACCCGATCGACGGCGTCGGTTCGTTCTCCGGCGTCCGCCTCGTCCATGTCACGCCGACCGGGGTGGAGGACCTCAACGTGCGCGGCGACACCGACATGACAGCGCCCGAGATCCTCGAGCAGGTCGGCGACATGGTGTTCAGCAAGTACCCGGCGCAGCACACCGGTGTCGTGTTCTGGGATCACGGTGGCGCCTGGCATGGCTTCGCGGTCGACGAGAGCAGTGGCTCGGGCTCGATGACGGTCGATGAGATCGCCACCGGCCTGCAGCACGTGGCCACCACCACCGGCATCGGCAAGTTCTCCCTCATCTCGTTCGACGCGTGTCTGATGGCCGAGCTGGAGATCGCCAGCGCACTCGAGCCGGTTGCCGACTATCTGCTCGCCTCCGAGGAAGTCGTGCCCAACCACGGCATGGACTACTCGGTGCTGGCCCAAGCGGTCACCTCCGACCCGGTGCAGTTCGGCAACGTGATGATCGAGGGCTTCCGTCAACAGTCCGACGCGATGGGCGACCTGCCGTCGGTGACGATGTCGTTGCTCGACCTGTCCAAGGTGGGCGCGGTCAACGATGCGCTCGCAGTCATGCAGCAGGCGGTCGAGGCCGACCCCTCGGCGACGGTGCAGTTCCTGAACGCGGCCGACGGCGCCAACGCCTACGGCTTCTCGCCGGACCCTGCGCAGGACATGAACCTGCGCGACCTCGGCCAGATCGCCCGCTCGCTGTCGGGGCGCAACACCTCGCTCGCCGGCACCTCCGGAGCGCTCTACGACGCGGTCACGTCGATGGTGGTGCAGCACATGGAGGGCGACGGTCACGCCGGCTCCACTGGTGTCTCGGTCTATGCGCCGCTCAGCATCGAGAACTTCCAGTCGGGGTTCAACGATGTCTCGTCCGCGGCCCCGTGGTCGAAACTGCTGGACACGGTGTACGGCGCCGGCTCCGACTTCGTCGGCAACACCGACACCTCGTTCATCGGTGATCCCGCTGCCCAGTACGTGGACGGCGACCTTGCCATCGCGGCGCAGGTCAGCCCGCAAGCAGCGGCCACGATCACCAGCGTCACCGTGTTCTACGGCGCGTTCGTCCCGGCTCAAGACGGCTTCCCCGACCTCATCCTGATGCTGGGGCGCCAGCAGGGTTCGGTGCTCGACGCGAACCAGGGCTTCGTCGGCGGTCGCATCCCCGTGCTGCAACTGGGCATCTCCGCCGACGCCGGTTCGTCCGGTCTGCTCGGCGTGTTCAGCCCGGTTCCGTCGCAGGACGGCAGCCAGCTGATCATCTCGGTGCCGGTGAAGTACATGGCCCCTGGTGTCGGCGTCGACGACGGCACCAGCGGTTACCTCGCGCTGACGCTGGACGGCGACGGCAACATCGTGGGCCGCGCCCTGTACTTGCAGGCGGACAACGGGACGCTCGCGCAGGTGACCCCTGACCCGGCGGGCACTATTCAGACCGTCGTGCTGCAGATCGGCAAGGACGGCTCGATCACGCCGGTTCCCTCCGAGACGTACACGAACCCGCCGTCCCTGCCCGCCACGCTCGACGCCTACAGCATCGTGGTCAAGCAACGGGCCCCCGGCGACGGTTCGCCGCTCGGCAATGCACTCGGCTTCGGCGTGGTGATCGTCGACGCCGGCGGCACCGAGCACATCACCTTCACTCAGTACACGGGCTGAGCCGTCCTCAGATCTGCAGCATCGTTCTACACGGCTCGACCCCGTGCAGGACGATGTCGGCGCGCTGCACTGCCGTACGGAAGTGCTCCGCGGTCATCTCGTACCCCTCCAGCGTGCGGACCTCGCCGCGGCTGATCGTGCGCCGGCGGCCCGCCTGGGTGTACCCCAGCGCGCGGGTGACGGCCAGCGAGGACCCGTTGTCCTCGAACGCCCCGGTGGTGGCCCACTGCGCGTCGAAGCCGAGGAAGCCGAGGTGCAGCGTGGCGACCCGCATCTCCTTGCCGAAGCCCTTGCCCTGGTGCTCGCGGCCCAGCCACGAGCCGGTTTCGAACTGGCGCATGGTGGGGAACTCGTCGGCGGCCAGCGACGTGGTACCGACGACGCGCCCTTCAACCAGCACGGCGAAGGGAATGTCCCAATGGGTGGACGTCGCCTCGGCGCGGCAACGCCAGTAGAACTGCAACGCTCCCCGCTCCAGGTCCGGCGACTCCTTGTCGGTCCAGGGGAAGAAGAACGGCATGAAGCTGGGGTCGTGGATGCCACGGGCGGCCAGGCGCGCCAGTTCGTGACCGAGTTCGTCGTCGATGTATCTCAGTTCGAGGCGCGGGGTGGTGACCCGTAGATCGAACAGCGGCCAGAGATCACTCATCCCGCCAGTGTGTCGCAGCCCTCAGTGGTGCGGCGACGGGATTTCTCAGTGCGGGGCGCGCTCGGCTTCCTCGCGGTTGGCGAGGTACCAGTCGATCGTGTTGCGCAAACCCTGCTCGAACGGCATCTGTGCCCGCCAGCCGAACAGTTCCTCGGCGCGACCCGGGTCGACCCGGCGGCGCGGTTGGCCGTCGGGCTTGGTGGGGTCCCACACCAGGTCGCCGTCGTAGCCGACGAGGCGAGCGATGGACTCCACCGTCTCGCGGATCGTGACCTCGTGGTTGGTGCCGAGGTTCACCGGCTCGGTACCTTCATAGACCTCGGCAGCGAGCACGATCGCCTCGGCGGCGTCGTCCACGTAGAGGTACTCGCGGCTGGCAGTACCCGTGCCCCAGACGTCCATCTTCTGTTCGCCACGCTCTTTGGCCTCCACACAACGCTTGATGCGGGCGGGGATGACGTGGCTGACTGCGGGATGGAACTTGTCGCCCGGGCCGTACAGGTTGGTGGGGATGAGGTAGGCGAACTTCTGCCCGTACTGCGCGGCGTTGACCTGCGCATGGATGAGGTGAGCCTTCTTGGCGATGCCGTAGGGCGCGTTGGTCTCCTCCGGGTAGCCGTCCCACAAGCTCTCCTCGCGGAACGGCACCGGGGTGAACTTGGGGTACGAGCACACCGTGCCGAGCAGGACCGTCTTCTCCACCGACGGTGCCGTGCGGGCTGCCTCGATGATGTGCGTGCCCATCAGCAGGTTGTGCAGGTACAGCGGGGCGGGCTCGGCCTGGTTGTAGCCGATGCCGCCGACGCGAGCGGCGAGGTGGACGATGTGGGAAGGCTTGGTGTCCGCCAGCAGGCGCTCGGCTGCCCCGGGAACGGTGAGGTCGTAGTCCGCGCTGCGGGGGACGAACACGTCGGCGCCGTTGGCCGTCAGCTTGCCGACGACGACCCGGCCGAGGAACCCCGCACCGCCGGTGACGACGACCTTGCGACCACTCCAAAATCCAGACATGGCGAAGATGTTACGGGCGCTCGGGGCATGATGGATGCCGTGCGGGTCGCCTACACGTTCGAACAGTGCTGGCATCGGGTGCCGGGCGGCACCGGTGTCGCCGCGCTGCGAACGGCCGAGGCGTTGGCCGACCACCAGGAGGTCGACCTCGTCGGCGTGGCCGGTCTACACCTGCGCGCACCCAAGCCCGAGTGGGTGCCGCCGGTGCCGGTGCGTCACCTGCCGGTGGGCGGAGGCTGGATGTACGAGTCATGGCTCCGGCTCGAATGGCCGAAAGTGGAGTGGGCCACCGGCCCGATCGACATCGCCCACGCCACGACGCTGATCCCGTGCGCGGCCAACGCGCCGCTGGTCGTGACCCTGCACGACCTGGCCTTCGTGCACACCCCGCGGTTCTTCACCAAGCACGGCGTCCGGGTGTTCCGGCGCAGCGTGCGGCACATCAAAGAGCGCGCCGATCTGGTGCTGTGCTGCAGCCAGGCGACGATGGACGACTGTGCGCAGGCCGGGATCGACGGCGGTCGGCTGCGCTTGGTGCCGCTCGGTGTGGAGACGGATCGCGCCGATGCGGCCGACGTCGCGCGTGTCCGGGCTGCCTACGACCTGCCGGAGGAATACCTGCTGTTCGTCGGAACGGTGGAGCCGCGCAAGAACCTGAAGGGGCTGATCGCGGCGCTCGCCCATCTGCCGAACGCGCCGCTGCTGGTGGTCGCCGGCGCCGCCGGGTGGGGCGATGCGGGCGGCGAACCGCACCCCGGTGTGAAGTTCCTGGGGTTCGTGCCCGGGGCCGACCTGTCGCCCTTGTACGCAGGGGCGCGCGTGTTCTGCTATCCCAGCACCCAGGAGGGTTACGGCCTGCCGGTGCTGGAGGCCATGGCCCAGGGGACGCCCGTGGTCACCAGTCGGGGGAGTGCCACCGAGGAGGTCGCCGGTGGTGCGGCAGTCCTGGTGGACCCGCACGACCCGGCCGACATCGCCCGCGGTATCGACGATGCGCGGCGATCCGCCGACGAGTTGTCCGTTCGCGGCTTGTCACACGCGCAGCGCAACAGCTGGAGCACGACCGCTGAGCTGACCGTGGCTGCCTACAGGGAACTGCTGTGAGCGCCTCCTCGTCGCCGCCCGACGTGCTGGTGAACATGCTGTGGTGCGTGCCCGGCGGCGTCGGCGGGTCCGAGGAGTACCTCGTCCGGCAGTTGCTCGGCCTGCACGAGATGGGGGAGGGCTGGCGACCGCGCGTCGCCGCCGCTCGCGGGGTGACAGCGGCTCACCCCGACCTCGC
>CAZREK010000069.1:0-9734 GCA_964598965.1 uncultured Bifidobacterium sp.
CGATGACGGCGTGTCACAGGTCGGCACGGAGAAGACCAAACGAGTGTGGTGGGGTGCCAACTACGGCTCGGAGGTGTACACGATCCGCTCCGCAGTGTGCGAGTTGTCGGACGGTCGCATCGCCTATGCGTACGTGGGCGATGTCGACGCGGGGCAGATGGCGCAGTCGCTGATCAACATGGGCTGTATGAAGGCGATCGAGCTCGATGTGAACGGCACATGGCCGAACTTCCAGAGCTTCGTGCACAACGCCGACGGCTCGTTGCAGCCGATCTTCCTCGATCGGCGGATGGGGTCCAACACCTACCGTTACCTGCGTAAGTCGGCCAAGGAGTTCTTCGCCTTCTTCGACATCGCGCAATTGCCGGCGACGAGCGTGCTCGACGCGTGAACCTGCCATCATTGCCGCATGGCAGGCGTGGTGGCGGTGGCGGTGTGGGGCTACCTGGTGCTCGGCGCAGCAGCGCTGGCGCTGGTGGCGATCGGATGGTCGTTCGTCAAGGACGTCCGCAAGGCGTTGCGCACGGGCTGGGTGCGTCTCGGCGGCAACACGCCCGCGCTCCGAGACCAGTCACCCAAGTTCTCGCGCTCACGGAACCCCGGCCTCTACTGGATGGGTGTCGTGCTGAACGGCGGCATCGGCGCCGGTTTCATCGGCTACGCGGGGTACCTCGTCGCGATCATGATCGTCCACTGACCGCCAGGGCGATCACAACGACTCGATGAAGCGCTTCGCCTCGGCGAGGTCGGCCCCGGTGAGCGCGCGGTACTGCTTGATCGCCTCCAGCTTGTTGCCAGAACGGGCGAGATCGACGATCGCCTGTTGCTGGGGTGACAAGTGGGGCGGCGGACCACCGACCGGTGCTGCGGTGGACGCGGCAAGCGGGTTCGGGGGTGTCGCGAACCCGGTGCTGGCGAACGGCGGGCAAGCGACGCCGAGGTGCTGCGACAGCAGGAGCACCTGTGCTTCGAGCGCTTCGATCCGGCGAAGAAGAGTGAAGTCGTCCACGCCCGAACGGTAGCGCTGCGTCAGCCTTGGGCGATACCGCAGTCCGCTTCGGCGGCGGTGATGACCCCGACGATGTCGAAGTTCGGATCGTCGAAGTCGGCGACGAGCGCGTCGGCGAACACTGCGACGGCGGTGCACTCGGCCGCTTCCAGGTCGCCGGTGATGGTCATCTCGTGGCGCAGCAGGTTCGAGCGGCGAACGTACTGGTCCACGTCGTCCTGCGTGGGAACGGGCTGCTCTTCAGCGGTGCCAGGGTCGCACACGGATACGTAGAGATCGACCCCATCGCGGCCCACCAGTGCAGAGGACGCTGCCGGGCGCACTGCAGCCCAGTTGTTGAGGGCGATGTCCAGCCGGTCGGCGTCGGCACGGCTGTCGGCCACCATGTGCATGTCCAGGCACACGCGGTCGTTCAGCCGGTAGACGGTGTAGGCATCGCCGCCCCAACCGTCCGCAGCGGTCAGCGCCGTGTTCGCGGGCGAGCCGGTGGACAGCATCAGGTGCAGCAGGAACGGGCCGGCCTGGTTGGTGTACAGCCGTTCACCGCCGCGAGGGACTGGCGGCGCTTCCACGGCCTCGGTCCGGTCGAGGCGCTGGTAATGGCCGACGGGGAGTGTGATCTGGTCGAGCGCCTGGGGCAGCTCGTCGCCCAGCGCGCGGTGGAGTGCGGCAGGGTCGTCGGACAGCACGTCGACGAAGACGATGCCGAGCTGTTGGGCGATGGTGCGCAGCGCCGCGTAGGCGGGCGGGATCCAATCCGTGGTGTCGGTGTAGTCCTCGTTCCCGGCGACGATCTCGCCGCCGTAGTCCTCTTGCTCGTCCAGCGTCAGTTCGTCACTGAAGTACCGGTCGTGGACCCACAGGGCGTGCCCGACATCGAGAGCGATCAGTGCGAGATATTCCTGGCGCGTGCGAAGATCGTCCACCCGTGAGACGTAGTCGAAGCGCTGTGCATCGAGGGCGAAGGTCAGCTCGCGCACCACAGATGAACGCACCCGCGGTGACAAGTCCTCCGGGTCGTCGGCGCGGACCACCAGCACATTGCTGAACGGGTCCCAGCTGGCGACGCCGATGTTGGCATAGATCGCCGCGTCGGCATCGGCCGACGACATTTCGCCGTTCCACAACCCGAACGCACGACCTGCTGCTTCCTGTGCCGCATCGATCTCCAACTCGTCCGCGGTCGGCTGGGGCCGCGGCGGGTCGGCGATCGCTGCGTACTCCTCGTCGGTGCCCGCGAACTGCACCTCCACCGACTGGTCGAACTGCAGGCCGGTGGTGTCCTCGACGAAGTCGGCCAGCGGCTTGATGGAGCGCGGCCAGTAGATGGTGCTCGACTCGTCGTCGGCGAACGGCGCCCATTGCTTGATGCCCCAGACGGCGGTGACCAGCGCAACGAGTGCCAGGACGGCCACCGCGGACTTGAGCGCGCGCCGACGACGCAGTGCCGGCACCGGGTCAGCCTTCCGAGGTTTCGATGGCGTCGAGGAACGACTCCACGTCGTCGGGTTCGCCGCCCACCAGCCAGATGACGAGGTCCTCGTCGTTGCCGTCGTCGTCCTCGTCGTGCCACGGCAACATCCCGTCGATCGTGTACCGGTCGACGGTGATGTCCTCCTCCTCGTCGGTGACGGGGGCGACGATGGCGAGTTCCACCTCGGCATCGGGCGGCTGGTCGCGCAGGATGTCCATCAGTTCGCTGACTCGCATGTCGGGCCTTTCAGGTGTCGAACGGGGAGGGGTGGTGGATCAGGACTCGCCCAGCCAGCGGCCGGCGCGGTCGAGCAGGAACAGGCTGGCCTCGCGGCAGCGGTCGAGCGTGTCGCAGAACGTCTTGTCCTCGGCCAGGTACACGTCGGCGAGGTCGACCGGAATGCGCGACACGATGGAGAGGCTGCGCTCGGGGGCGTCGGTGACGCTGGCGAACGAGTCGATCGCCGACACCTCCAGCGGCAGGCTGACCCCGCCGACACCGGCGAGTTCGGTGGCCAGCACCAGCAGGTCCGGAGGGTGAGGCAGCGGCGGCAGCGTCCAGGTGAAGATCAGCGGGAAGGTGAAGCCGGTGGGCGGGTCGTCGTCGGGGTCGTCGAGCTTCAGCACCTCGTCCTCGAAGCCCAGCAGCGCCCGCGGATCGACCTCCAGTGAGAGGTGCAGGTCGATGGGGCCGTTGCACGCTTCTTCGGGGTGCAGATCGACTTCCCACAGCTGGCGCAGGGAGTAGGTCTCGACGAAGTGCCGCTCGTCGTGCACGTGGAAACCGTGGTCGACGGCGTGACCCTTCAGGTCGGCCACAAATCCGGCGACATCGATGACGGCCACGCAAGGTCCTTTCCCGTGGTGTGCGGCTTGCCGCGACACTACCGTGCAGATGGTGAACCCCGACCGTTTGAGCCTGCTGCACGAGGTGGCCGATGCCGTCGCCGCCGCCTTCCGCGGCGTGCGCGACTTCGGCCCGTCCGGCCAGCGGGCGGGCCAGTACGCGCTGGATCTGGTGGCCGACGAAGCAGCCCTGGCAGTGCTGCAGCGGGCCGGGGTGGGGGTGTTGTCGGAGGAGAGCGGCTTCCAGCCGGGCCGCACCGACGAGGTCGTGGTGATCGACCCCATCGACGGCAGCACCAACGCCAGCCGGGGCGTGCCGTACTTCGCCACCTCCCTGTGCCTCATCGACGCCGACGGGGCCAGCGTGGCGCTGGTGGCCAACCAGGCCGGTGGCGAGCGCTATTGGGCCACGCGTGGTGGGGGAGCGTTCCGTGACGGCGTGGCCATCGCCCCCACCGGCTGCCGGGTGGCGAAGGAGGCGATCGTCGGCCTCAACGGGCTGCCGCCACGGCCGCTGGGGACCGCTCAGACCCGTGTGCTGGGCGCTGTGGCGCTGGACCTGTGTCTGGTGGCCGCGGGCGTGCTGGACGGCTATGTGGACTGCGTGAACGACGAGCACGGCGGTTGGGACTTCATGGCCGGCGCGCTGATCTGCCATGAGGCAGGGGCGCAGGTGGTCGACCTGCACGGCCGCGACCTTGTGGTGCGCGAGCACGCCGACCGTCGCACCCCGGTGGCCGCGGCGACGCCTCAGTTGCTCGCTGCCCTCCTGGCCGCACGCCGCTAGCCTTGGCGTCTCCCGTTCGCGGGCGCATAGCTCAGTTGGTAGAGCACTGCCCTTACAAGGCATTGGTCGGGGGTTCGAGTCCCTCTGCGCCCACCATCAGCCCTCATGCGAGTGCCAGCGCACCATGCGAGTGTCAGAAGTGCACGCGAGTGGCAGATGACACCCAGGGGCGCGCCAGCCACTCGGATCAGAGGGCGACGAAGCGCCACACCTCGCCGTCGGGAACGATGCGGCCGGCGGACTGGGTGGGGAAGTGTGTGCCGAACACCACCGCACCACGCGAGGCGGCCTCGGCGAACACGCGGCGGCGAGTGTCTCGCGCCAGCGGCACGTCGATGTCCGCGGTCTCGGCCCAGTCCGGCTCGGCCAACTGCACAGGGTGGTGCACGCAGTCGCCGGTGATCAGCACGGCCTGGTCGGCGCCCGCGGGTTGGATCCACACCGACACGTGACCGGCGGTGTGGCCCGGCGTGGACGCCAGCCGCAGACCTTCACCCAGGTCGTGGCCGTCGTCGGCGGGCATCTCGATCACGTCCGCGAGACCAACGGCGAACACCGGGTCGATGGATTGCGCCAACACCGCGGCATGGTCCGGTCGCTCAAGACGCCGCACAGCGTCCAGCGCCTCGCGCACGTACAGGTGACGAGCGCGGGTGAAGGTGGGCACCCACGAACCGTCGACCAACTGCGTGTCCCAACCGATGTGGTCTTCGTGCAGGTGGGTGTGCACCACGAGGTCCACCGTCGCGGGATCGAACCCGGCCGCGGTGAAGCGCTGCAAGAACGGGTACTGCTGGTCGTTCCAGAACGGCAGCGACAACGTCTTGCCGTTGCCCACGCACGGGTCCACCACGATCGTGCGGGTGGGCGTGCGCACCACCAGTGCCTGCACGCGCAGGCCGATGTTCCCGTCCTGGTCGGCCCAGGTGGGCACCACCCACGAGTGTGCCGCCACCTTCGCCCCGGTGGCGTCGGGGAAGAAGAACTGGGGCGGAATGCCGTCGGTCTGCGCCTCCACCACGGAGGTGATGCTGACCTCGCCGAACTGCCACGCCTGCGTCTGCTCGTGCTCGCTCATCGCGCCACGGTAGTGGTCAGGTGCTGATGTCGAGTTGACCGCGAAGCAGGCTGGTTCCGGAGTGCGCCGGATTGCCGTCGTTGGGCTCGGCGGAGATGTCGACGATTGGGAAATCGCTGGGGTCCATGGTGTCGGGAAGGTCGTACGAGCCGTCGGCACGCAGCGGGCCCAGCGAGATCATGCGAGTGACCGTCGGATCGATCATCCACACCTCGATGTAGCCGCCGTACGCCTCGAGGTCGGCGGTGTGCAGGTGCAACTGCATGTGGCCCCTGTGGTTCACCAGCTCGACCGAGCCGGAGCCACCGCCGGCCAGCGTGTCGAGGCGCGTGGACGCGAGGACGGTGTCGCCGGACCCGTTGTCGCCGAGCAACACCGCCGCAGCGATCACTGCCACCACCACCACGGCGGCCGCAGCGGCCCCGAGGAGCGGCAGCGGTCGCCGCCGCCGATGCTCGGCGAGCACAGTGCGGCGAGGAGCGATGGCGGTTTCCTCGGCGATGCGTTTCCACACGGCGGCCGGGGGCTGCTCCCACCTCACGGCAGCGGCGTTGGCGGGACGCATGCGGCGCAGCTGGTGCAGTTCGTCGTCGGATGTCTCACTCATCGAACTCACCTCCCAGAACACTGCGCAGATGGATGAGCGCTCGTCGCACGTCGCTCTTCACCGTACCCAACGGCAACCCCAGCCGGTCGGCGATCTCGCTGTGGCTGCACTCCGACCAGAATGCCAGCTCGATCACTTCGCGGACCCGCTGCGGCAACTCTTCCAGCGCCCGAGCCACGATCAGTTGGTGGGCCAGTTCGTCGGAACTGTCGGTCGTGTGTTCCGCGGTTCGGACCACCGACGGAAGCTGGACGACTCGTGCACGTCGCCGCTGCAGATCCAGCACGCGGAAGCGGGCGATTCCCAGCAACCATGCCGCCAGTGATCCACGCTCGGCATCGAAGCCTTCCCGCGACCTCCATGCACTGACGAAGGTGTCCTGGGTGGCTTCCTCTGCGTCGGCGTGGCTGCCGAGAGACCGTACGCAGTAGGTGAACACCAACGAACCGAAACGTTCGTAGGCGAGGTGGAGGGCGTCCTCGCCGCCCGCCGCCCACACGATCTGCACTGCGGTGTCGAGATCCGTGTGGGACGGCGGGTCGACGTCACGCATCCCATCACCGTACCGAACGTGTGGGCCGTTCGGAGTGGGAGTGAGGTGATGGCGGCGCAACGTGGCGAGGGGGAGGGCCATGGTCAGCTCTGGGGAGGCAGGAGCACCTTGTCGATGACGTGGATCACGCCGTTGCTGGCCATGACATCGGTCGCCACCACGTTGGCGTCGTTCACCATGACCGACGATCCGTCGACCGTCACGGTGATCGACGCGCCGTTGACGGTGGCGACTTCCTGGCCGTTGAGACCGACGACGTCAGCGGCGAGCACCTTGCCCGGGACCACGTGGTAGGTCAGCACTGCGGTGAGCAGTTCCTTGTTCGCCAGCAGTTCCTCGGCGGTGAGACCCAGCGACTCGAGAGCGGCAGCGAATGCCTCGTCGGTGGGGGCGAAGACCGTGAACGGCCCCTCGCCGGACAGCGTGTCCACCAGGCCGGCGGCCTGCACGGCGGCGACCAGCGTGGTGAAGTCGCCGGCGGCGACGGCGACGTCCACGATCGTGCCGGGCTCCATCGTCGTGTCAGGGGCCGCCGTGGTTTCGGGGGCCATCGTTTCCTCCGGCGCAGGAGTGGTCGGGGCCTCGGTCGCGGGGCTCGACGAGTCCTTCGAGTCGTCGCTGCACGCGGCGAGCACGGTCAACGCCGTGACGGCCACGGCGGCGAGGCGGAACTTGGGGGTACGGTTCACGGTTTCCTCCGGTACTGCGATGCGCCAATCGCATCGACTGCCCCTACTTCGTCGGCAGATGCGCGATCGGATGCAGAACGCGGAAGATTTCTTCGCGCAGGTGGTGCCCGTTCAACGGATCGGCTGTGACGACGACACCCACATGTCGACGGTGACGCGCATGGGGCCGTCCACGCGGCTGCCCGCTTGCCACCGGATGGGGGTCATCAGGAACAGGTCGCGAGCCGCCTTCGCATCCAAGTCGAGGCTGAACTCCACATGGATCGCGTCGACGGCTTCGGGCGGTGGCTCGGACCGACGCTGCAGGCGCTCGCCGACCCGACGCTCCGACTCTCCTGCGACTACGGGCCGCATCTCCTGCAGGTGACGTCCGCCGGGGGTGACCGTGACCCACCGGCCGTCCGCTTGCAGCACACGGGCGAACTCGGTGAACGAATGCGGGGCGAACACGCACACGACCGCCCCCACCGACGCGTCGAGCACGGGCAGGCGGTAGGCGCTGCCGACCACGAACTGAATGGTGGGGTGCGCACGCGCCGCCATCTGCACCGCGGCCTTGGAGATGTCCAGCCCGTACCGGTGCTCGCCGGGCAGGCCCGCGACGTAGTAGCCCTCACCGCACCCCACGTCCAGCACCGGCCCGGTGGGCTCGCCGACCGCCTCGGCCAACGCTGCGGCCACCGGCGCGTAGTGAGCCGCGGTCAAGAACCGCCTGCGGGCCGCGAGCGAATCGGCCGTGTCGCCGGCGGTCACCGTCGGCCCCAACCGGCCGCCGACCAGCAGGTTGAGGTACCCACCACGCCCTCGGTCGAACGCATGGCCCGTCGCGCAGGTCGCGCCACGGTCGGTCAGCGTCAGCGCCAGCCCGCAGTTCGGGCACGCCAGCACGCGGTCGGCAGTCACTCCGCGGGGACGGCCAGCATGCGGTCGAGCATGTCGGCCATGATCGCCTTCACGAACTCGTCGGCCTCGTCGGTGAGTCCGCCGTCCACACCGCCGTAGATGGCACCCGAGGCCGCAGGTTCGCCCTTCTTCCCGCGGGCGTACTCCACCGCTTCAGCCAAGTCGGTGGCGAAGGCTTCCACCACGCCCGGTTGCGTCTGCGGACGGGTGACGGCCATGTGGATCGCGTTGGGGTACTGCTGGCCGTTGAAGCGCCAGCCCTTCGGGCGCATGTGGTCGTTGACGTGGTAGATGTCGAACTCGTCGCTGGTGAAGCTGAACAGGAACGTGGGCGAGCCCAGGAGGCGCAACTCGGGATGGGAGCGCACCGCGTCCTGCATCGCCGCCGCGGTCTCGAAGATCTGCTGCGCGTACCGCATGTACCCATCGCGACCCAGCTTCACCATCGCCGCCCACGTCGCCGCCAGCAGGCCGCCAGAGCGCGAACCGTCCAGCCCGGGGGACAGGTACTTGCCACCGCTCCACCCGGTGTCGAAGAAGTAGTCCGCATTGCGCCACTTCTTGTCGCGGAACAGCACGGTGGACGTGCCCTTGAACGCATAGCCGTATTTGTGTGTGTCGGCGCTGATGCTGGTGACACCGGGGACGCGGAAGTCGAACAACGGGATGTCGTAGCCGAGCAACTGGCCGAAGGGAAGGATGAACCCACCGAGGCACGCATCGACGTGCAGCCCCACACCGTGGCGCAGCGCCACTTCACTCAGCTCGGCGATCGGGTCGACCGTGCCGTAGCCGTAGTTGCATGCAGAGCCGAGCAGGCCGATCGTCTGGTCGTCGGTGTGCGCATCGACCCACGCCACGTCGACCTGCGTGGTAACAGGGTGCACCGGCGCCTTGCGCGCCTCGATGCCGAACAGGTGGCAGGCCTTGCCGAACGCCGGGTGGCCGGTCTCGGGCATTACGAAGTTGGGGCGAGTGACACCGCGGTCGCGCGCTGCTACCTCGCGCATCGCGAGCACTGCATGGGCGATGCTGCCCGTGCCACCCGTGGTCATCAGCCCCGCAGGTGTGCCGTCGGTGACCGCGTCGGCGTGGAACAGGTCGAGCGCCATGCTGATGACCTCGGCCTCCATCTTGGTCGCGCTGGGGCACAGGTCGCGCTGCAGGATGTTGGCGTGGGCGAACAGGCCGAACGCCTCGGTCATGAACGCGTAGTGGTCGTGGTCGCCGCAGTACATCGTCCCCGAGATACGGCCGGTCTCCCACGTGGCATCCTCCTCCGCGGCCATCGCCCTCAGCTCGGCGAGCACCTCCTGCGGGTCGCGCCCGTGCTCGGGCAGTCGGCGGTTGACCGTGAAGCGGTCGGCGTAAGGGAACGTCATGCGCGGATGCTAACTAGGCTCGCGGCTCATGACGGCGCCGGAGTCCTCTCGTTGGGTGCTGGCGGTCGATCTCGGCACCAGCGGGTTGAAGGTCGGGGCCGTCAACCTGGACGGCGTCGTGGTCGATCACGTGCTGCGGCAGGTGCCCACCGACTTCGGCGAGGGTGCCACCCAGGACGCGGATGGTTGGTGGACGATGGTCGCCGAGGCAACGCAGGAGATCGCTGCACGCGGTCTCGTGTCACCCGACGGCTTGGTGGCGGTGGGGCTGACGGGCGAGTGGGGCAGCACCGTGCCGGTGGACGCGGACGGCGCCACCACCGGCCGCGTGTTGCTGTGGCGCGACGACCGTGGTGCGAAGTGGTCGCGCGAACGTGTCGGTGGGCCGATGGCCGGTTACGCACCCG
>CAZREK010000070.1:0-9706 GCA_964598965.1 uncultured Bifidobacterium sp.
GCGCATTTTCGACCTGCTGGGCATCAGCGTGGAGGAGCAGCAGCGCAAGTTCGGCTTCTTCCTCAACCCGTTCAAGTTCGGTGCCCCGCCCCACGGCGGCTTCGCCTTCGGCATCGACCGCCTGGTGGCCATCCTCGCCGGCGAGGAGAACATCCGCGAGGTCATCGCCTTCCCCAAGACGCAGAGCGGCGCCGACCCGATGACCAACGCGCCCACCCCGGTGGCGCAGAAGCAGCTCGACGAGCTGGGCATCCGCGTGCTGCCGCCCAAGGCCTGAGTTCACCTTCGTACTGTCGACCCGTTCGGGTTCGCTGCAGGTACGGTGGCGGCATGCCGAGTGTGCACTTTCGGGCCAGTGTGGTGATCGCAGTGCGACGCCCCCAGGACGGGCAGGTGCTGGCGTTCGAGCGTGCCGACGCCGCTGGCGTGTGGCAGCTTCCCCAGGGTGGGCTGCACGAAGGCGAGACCACCCTGCAGGGCGCCTGGCGGGAGCTGGAGGAGGAAACGGGCCTCACCGGCAAGGACGTCGAGTACGTCAGCGAGCACCCTGAATGGCTGGTGTACGAGTGGCCGCTGGAGGTGCAGCGGGCCAAGGGCGGCATCCACCGTCGCATCGGGCAGGCGCAGCGCTGGTTCGTGTTCCACACCGTGTCGCCGGACGTGCAACCCAGCCCGGACGGCAGCGAGTTCGTGGCCTGGAAATGGGTCAAGCCCGCGTGGTTGATCGACCATGTGCCCGGTTGGCGGCGTCCGCCGTACCAGATCGTGATGGGGCACTGGTGAGCGATCTGTTCAGCGCGGCGGCCGAGGAAGCGCTGCGCCACCAAGCGCCGCTGGCCGCCCGCCTGCGCCCGCGCACACTCGACGACGTGGTGGGCCAGACCCACCTGGTGGGCCAGGGCAAGCCGCTGCGCCGGCTGGTGGAGAGCGACCGGCTGACCAGTGCGATCTTCTGGGGCCCTCCTGGAACCGGCAAGACCACCCTCGCCCTCGCAGTCGCGGGCACCACCAAGCGGGCGTTCGAGCAACTCAGCGCGGTCACCGCCGGCGTGAAGGACGTGCGCGAGGTCATCGAGCGCGCCCGCCAACGGCTGGGCGAGCACAGGCGCGGCACGATCCTCTTCCTCGACGAGATCCACCGCTTCTCCAAGGCGCAACAGGATGCGCTGCTGCCGGCGGTGGAGGACGGCACGCTCACTCTCATCGGCGCCACGACGGAGAACCCGTTCTTCGAGGTCAACCCTCCGTTGCGCAGCCGCAGCACTCTGTTCCGCCTCGAGCCGCTGTCGAAGGACGACATCGAGGTGCTCATCCACCGTGGCCTCCAGGCCGAAGGCACGACGGCCGAGCCCGAGGCCGTGGCTCACCTGGCCGATCGTGCGGGTGGTGACGGCCGCCAAGTGCTGACCGCGTTGGAGGTCGCTGTGGCGCTGGCCCGCTCGGGCACCGTGACGGTCGAGCATGTGGAAGCCGCACTCGGCACCAGCGCCCTGCGCTATGGCCGCGACGATCACTACGACGTCGTGAGCGCGTTCATCAAGAGCATGCGCGGCAGCGATCCGCAAGCCGCCGTGTACTACCTGGCCCGCATGCTGGAGGCGGGGGAGGACGCCCGCTTCATCGCCCGCCGGATGATTATCTTCGCCAGTGAGGACGTCGGCATGGCCGACCCGCAAGCGCTGATGGTGGCAGTCGCAGCGGCTCAGGCGGTGGAGCATGTGGGCCTGCCCGAGGCGCAGTTGAACCTCAGCCAGGCCTGCATTCACCTGGCCACCGCGCCGAAGAGCAACCGCTCCGCGCTCGCCATCTGGAACGCCCGCGGCGACGTGCAGCAGGGTGCAGTGGGGGAGGTGCCACCGCACCTTCGCGACGCGCACTACCAAGGTGCGAAGGTCCTCGGCCACGGTGTCGGCTACGAGTACCCTCATGACCACCCGGGCGGGTGGGTGCGCCAGCAGTACCTCCCCGACGGGCTCACGGACAAGACCTACTACCAGCCGTCGCCGTACGGGGCGGAGGCCGAGGTGGCCGAGCGAATGGAGGAGCACCCGCAATGACCGCCGGAGAACTCGCAGTCCTCCTTGCTGCCGTGTTGTGTTGCATCGGGTTCGCGGCGCTCGTGGTCGTGCTCATGCGGGTGCTCGATGCGCTGAAGACGCTGCACGGCGAAGTGGCCGAGCTGCGCGCCGAGACGCGGCCGCTACTGCGCGAGCTGAACGCGTCGACCACCGAGGCTCGCGCCGCGGTGGAGGAAGCCCGCCACGACCTCGAGCGTTTCGACCGGGTGCTGGGCTCGGCCGAGGCCATCAGTGGCGCGGTCGTCGGCGGCAGCCGCATCGCGCGCACTGCGCTCAGCGCACCCGTCATCAAGACCGTCGCCATCGGCACGGGCACCAAGCGGGCGGTCCGCCGTCTGCGTCGCAAGGACCGCACCGAGCGCAGGGAGAAGAGCGCGTGATCAAGCGATTGACCTGGTTCGTGGGTGGCGCGGTGGCTGGTATCGCCGGCGCGTCGGTGGCCAAGCGCAAGGCGAAGGAAGTCGCCGCCGAGTACACGCCTGCGCAGGTGGCGCGCAAAGCCGGCACCCGCGTCAAGGAGGCAGTCGCCGAAGGCAAGCGGGCGATGAAGGCCAAGGAGGCCGAGCTGCGCGCTCGCCTCGATGGCCATGCCAGCACGCTGGCCGACGACCTCGACGACGGCGACACGGTGTACGTGGACGGTCGCCCGGTGGAGCCTGGTCAGGTGATCGTGCTGCGCCAGGTGCGCGAGCAGCGCAACGACCGCCGCCGCAAGGCGTGAACCCGGGCGACATCGCACGCGCCGCGTGCGCGGAGTGGGACCTTCCCGAACCCACCGCGTTACGAGCCGGCTCGGTGCCGGTGTTTCGCGCGGGCGATGCGGTCGTGCGCGTGGCCCAGCCTGGGTTGGTGTCGCCGGTGCGTCTGGCCTCGTGGCTGTGGGAGCTGGAGGTTCGTGTTCCTCGCGTGCTGCACCATGGCTTGTTCGACGCCCACGAGGTGACCGCGCTCGCTTTCGTGTCCGACTGCGGCGACGTGGACTGGGACTCGGTGGGGGAGATGGTCCGCCGCCTGCACGATGCTCGCCCGCCAGCGGACCTCGGCCCGCTGCCGGTGGCGGCCACGTTCGAGTGGTGGGACGTGGAGGCGCGGCTGGCGGAGGTGGACGACCTGCTGGACCACGCGGCCAGCGAAGGTCTCGCCGCGGCGATCGCACAGCACGGCGACTGGCGGGCACGTGCGGGTGAGTCGGTGGTGTGCCACGGCGACCTGCACCCTGGCAATGTGCTGCAGGGTCCGGACGGGCCGGTGCTGCTGGACTGGGACCTGCTGTGTTGGGCGCCCCGTGCGTGGGACCACGCGCCGCTGTTGACCTGGGAGCACCGGTGGGGCGGCGAGCCTGGCGTGTACGTGCGCTTCGCCGACGGCTACGGGCGCGACTTCAGCGGCGACGTGCTGGGGCAAGACCTGGCGATCATGCGCAACGTGGTGGCCACGATCATGCGCCTGCGCGCCGGCCCTCACGATGCGGCTGCCGCCGCCGAGGCACAGCGTCGGCTCGCCTACTGGCGTGGCGAGGAGTTTGCCCCACAGTGGCGGGCGATGTGACCTACTTCGGCTGGCAGCCGGGGCAGTAGTAGCAGGCACGTCCGCCGAGTTCGGCGATCTGTACCGGGGTGCCACAACGCAGGCAGATGTCGCGGTGGTACACGTAGGTGGTGTCGCCGCGGCGCGTGGGGCCCTTGGGGACGTCGTACTGGCGGCGATCGATCGTGACGATGCGGCCGTCCTTCACGCCCTGGCGCAACATCGTCACCAACGTGTCCCACACCGCGCGTAGCTCGTCGGGTGTGCAGTCGCGAGCGGGGCGACGTGGGTCGATGCCGAGAACGAACAGTGCCTCGGCGCGGAACACGTTGCCCACGCCGGCCATCACCTTCTGGTTCAACAGCAGTTGCCCGATCGGCTGACGGCTGGCGGCCATGCGCTCCACCGCGACTGCGGGCTTGGCATCGCGACGCAGCGGGTCCGGACCCAACCGCTCGACGATCGCGACATGATCATCGGGGGTGATCAGCGAGCACTCGTTGGGGCCCATCAGGTCGATCGTGGCGCGGTCGGTTTCCAAGCGCATGCGCACCTGCCCCTGCACCGGTGCATCGGGCCCCGGTGTCACCCGGTACTTGCCGATGAGGCCGAGGTGAACATGGCCGACATGACCGTTGGCCCACCAGTAGAACAGGTGCTTGCCGTACGCCTCCATGCGTTCGAGCAGTTGCCCGTCCACGAGCGCGGCGTCCGCGGAGAAGCGCCCTTGCGGCGACGACACGTGCACCGGCGCGCCCGTCAGCAGCGGAGTGTGATCCTTGACGATGCGATGGGTGACGTGGCCTTCGGGCATGGTGCGCTCACGATACGGTGACGGCATGTCCGGGCGCTACGACCATCTTGCCGATCGGCTCGATGCCATCTCCGCAGACCTCGACGAGATCATGTTCGACCAACTGCGCGAGGCGGCTGCGGAGAAGACCGGTCGACCCGCCGACGACAAGCGCCTCACCCAGGCCCGGCGTGCGATCGAGAAGGCTGCCGGGCTGCTGCGCGGGCGCGAACTGGATTAGTCGACGAACGAGTTCAGCTCGTCGATCAGCTCGCGCAGCTCGCCGTAGCCGTGCTTGGCGAACGTGAACGCGATGCGCTGCAGATCCAGCCGGTCGTGTTCCTTGCGTTCTGGTTCGAACGCGTCGGCGCGATGGATGTGGCCGCTCGTGCAGAGGTGACCGAAACGTTCGTTGAGACCGGCCAGCTGGTGGTCGGTGGGCGCTTGGCGCAGGCGCACCACGAGTGTGTCGCCCACGTATCGCAGGCTGTCGTAGTTGCGGTAGAAGCCGGTGATCTCTGCGACCGCCTGCTGGCAGTCCTCGGTGATGAGGTACAGGTTGGTGTCCTCCGCGGCCACCAGGCCACGGGCCACCAACTGCTCGCGGATGAACGAGTCCACCGTCTCCCAGTACGGGTCGCCCGGCGTGTCGAGCAGCACGATCGGCACGGGCAGCCCTTTGCCGGTCTGCGTCAGCGTGATCAGCTCGAACATCTCGTCGAGCGTGCCGAAGCCACCGGGCAGGCAGACGAAGCCCTTGCTCTCCTTCACCAGCATCAGCTTGCGGGTGAAGAAGTAGCGCATGCTGACGAACTTCGGGTCGCCGGCGATGACGTGGTTGGCCGACTGCTCGAAGGGCAGCTGCACGCCCACGCCGATGGAACGATCGCGGCCGGCGCCTTCCATCGCGGCTTGCATGATTCCGGGTCCAGCGCCGGTGACCACCATCCAACCCTCGGCGGCCAGCATCGCGGCCACCGTGCGCGCCGCCTCGTACAGCGGGTCGCTGGTCTTCATACGCGCGCTGCCGAACACGGTGACCTTCGGCAGGTCGAGTTCGGAGAACATCGCGAACGCCTCGCCGAGTTCCTCCACTGCGCCTGCGGCGATCTTCAGGTCCAGCAGGTCGGGTTGCTGGCGCACGAGGTCGACTGCGGCGCGCAGTAGCTGTTGCGAGAGACGGCGACGCCCGCCGTTGGGCAGGTCCGCGAGCAGTGAGGCGAACAGCTCGTCGGCCGGGTGGGCGTCTGCCTCGCTCATCCGCGGAGCTCGGCCGCCTTCTTGTCGAGTGCGGCGAGCAGATCGTCGAAGCTGGCCTGGAAGCTGGCCACACCTTCGCGCTCCAGCTTCGCGGCGACGTCGTCCATGTCCACGCCGACAGCCGCCAACCGGCGCCACACGTCCTCGGCGCCGGCGATGTCCGCGTCGATCGTGCGCGCCACCGTGCCGTGGTCGGCGAAGGCGTGAATGGTTGCGTCGGGCAGCGTGTTCACCGTGTCCGGGCCGATGAGTTGGTCCACGTACAGCGTGTCCGGGTACGCAGGGTTCTTCGTGGACGTGCTGGCCCACAGCGGCCGCTGCACGACCGCACCGTCGGCGGCGAGTGCGTCCCATCGCGGGCCGCTGAACGTGCGGCGGAAGGCCTGGTAGGCCAACTTGGCCTGAGCGACGGCAGCGGTGCCGCGCAGCGCCAGTGCCTCGGGGGAGCCGATCGCCTCGAGGCGAGCGTCGACCTCCGAGTCCACGCGGCTGATGAAGAAGCTGGCGACGCCGGCGACCGTGGCGAGGTCGGCGTCGACACGAGTGGCGTAGGCCTCCAGCCCGTCGAGGTAGGCGTCCATCACCTTCTGGTAGCGATCGAGGCTGAAGATCAACGTCACGTTGAGGTTGATGCCTTCCGTCACCAACTGACGGATCGCAGGCAGCGCAGCCTCCGTACCCGGCACCTTCACCATCAGGTTGGGTCGGCTCACCCGCTGGTGCAGGGCGCGTGCGGCTGCCTCGGTGCCCGGACCGTCGTGGGCCAGACCGGGGTCGACCTCCACGCTGACGTAACCGTCACCGCGATAACTGTCGTGGTACAGCGCAGCGAACGCATCGAGCGCGCCGTCGATGTCGCGCAATACCAGTGCCCAGTAGTGGTCGATCGTGGAGCCACCTGCGCGCACCAACTCGCGGAACTGGTCGTCGTAGTCGGCCGAGCCCTGGATGGCCTTCTGGAAGATGGTGGGGTTGCTGGTGAGTCCGCGGATGCCGTGGTGCACGAGGTCGGCGATGGTGCCCTCGGTGAGGTAACTGCGCTTCAAGTTGTCGAGCCACGGGCTCTGGCCCTGTTCGTAGTAGAGGTGGCTGAGGCGATCCATGTCATTCGTCCTTGTTTCTGAGCGACGGGTTCACGAGCGGCCGGCCAGCGCGGTGGCCTGGGCCACGACGTTGGCAACGCTGATGCCGAGTTGCTCCATCACCACATTGCCAGGCGCGCTGGCCCCGAAGCGGTCGATGCCGATCGAGTCGTCGGCGTAGGCGGCCCACCCGTAGGTGACGCCGGCTTCCACCGACAGTACCGGCACGCCAGCAGGCAGCACCGACGCGCGGTAGTCAGCGCTCTGGGCGGCGAAGCGGTCCCACGACGGCAGCGACACCACCCGCGCCGGGACACCGGCCGCGACCAGTTGCTCTGCCGCGTCGACGCACAGCGACACCTCGCTGCCGGTGGCCAACAGCACCACCTTCGCGCCGGCGGCATCGCGCACAACTGCCGCGCCGCGCTCGACGGCCGAACCGTCGGTGCACACCGTCAGGTTCTGGCGGCTGAGCACCAGCGCGGTGGGACCGTTGTGCGCCACCGCAGCGCGCCAGGCGGCCACGGTCTCGTTGGCATCGGCCGGGCGGATGACTTGCAGGTCGGGGATCGAACGCAACGACGCGAGGTGCTCGATCGGCTGGTGCGTGGGGCCGTCCTCGCCGACGCCCACCGAGTCGTGGGTGAACACGAACACGACCTTGGCGCTGCTGAGCGCGGCCAGGCGCACCGGCGGACGCATGTAGTCGAGGAACACGAAGAACGTGCCGCCCGCGGGCAGCACACCGCCGTGCAGCGCCATGCCCACCATCGCCGAACCCATGCCGTGCTCGCGGATACCCCAGAACACTTGCCGGCCATCGGGAGTGCCCGCTTGCGCACCGGTTTGGCCGGCCAACTTGGTGCCGGTGTTACCGGTGAGGTCGGCACCGCCGGCAACCAGGCCAGGCACCACCGCGAGGCTGGCGTTGAACGCCTTCTCGATGGCGACGCGGGTGGCGATCTTCTCGCCCTGCTCGAAAGTGGGCAGCGAGGCCTCCCAACCGGGCACCCCTGTGGCACCCCAGCAGGCATCCCACACCGCACGGTCCACCTTCGAGGCGTCGAAGCGCTGCTGCCACGCTGTGCGGGCCGCGGCGCCGCGGGCGGTGCAGTGGGCGCGGTAGGCGTCGACCACGTGGGTCGGGGCCCAGAACGGCTCGTCGGGGATGCCCATGACGGCCTTGGTGCGGGTGACGTGTTCGGCCGTGAACGGGTTGCCGTGGGCTTCGTGACGATCGGTGAAGTCCGGGCTGGGGGCGCCGATGTGGCTGCGCAGGATCAACAACGAGGGACGGTGCGTCTCCGCTGCGGCACGCTGCAATGCCGCCTCGAGTGCGTCGCAGTCCTCGGCGCACTCGCCGAGGTGCTCCACGTGCCAGCCGTAGGCGGCGAAACGGGCGGCGACGTCGTCGCTGTAGGTCAGCGCAGTGTCGCCGTCGATGGTGATGTGGTTGTCGTCGTAGATGCAGATCAGGTTGCCCAGCCGCTGGTGGCCGGCGAGCGAGGCGGCCTCGTGACTGACGCCCTCCATCAGGCAGCCGTCGCCGGCGATCACGTAGGTGCGGTGGTCCATGACGTCGGCGCCGAACGTGGTGCGCAGGTGGCGCTCGGCCAGCGCCATGCCCACCGCGTTGGCGAAGCCCTGGCCCAGCGGGCCGGTGGTGACCTCTACGCCCGCGGTGTGACCGGCCTCGGGGTGACCAGGCGTGGCCGACCCCCACTGGCGGAAGGCCTTGATGTCGCCGAGTTCGAGCCCGTAGCCGGACAGGAACAGCAGGGAGTACTGGAGGATGGACGCGTGGCCACCGGACAGGATGAACCGGTCGCGATCGACCCAGCCGGGCTGGGTGGGGTCGTGGCGCAGGACGCGGCTGTACAGGGTGTGGGCCAGCGGAGCGAGGGCCATCGCCGTGCCTTGGTGGCCGCTCTTGGCGTGCAGCGGGGCATCCATCGCGAACCCGCGGATGAGGGCGATCGCCTGGCGGTCGAGTTCGGGGGACAGTGATGAAGGCTGCACGTCGGGCACGGCCGAGACTGTAATCGGCACGTCGCCGCGAACGCAGGTGGGGTCAGGCCGGGGGCAGGAGGGTGAGCGGCACGAGGTGCCACGGGCCGCGGTCAATGCGACAGTGGGCGACGACCTGGGTGTAGTCGGTGAACTCCAACTCGCCACGCACCAAGCGGTAGGTGAACTTGCCCGGCTCCACCGTGAAGGGGCTGACGTTGCGGGCGACCTGCTCGTCGTCCTCCGCCGGTCCCTTGCGGAACACGACTTCGAACACGCCGCTGCCGGCCTCGGTGGCGGGGCACCAGATCAGCGCCACCAGGTGCGGGGCGATGGTGACCGGCACAGGCGACGGCGCGGCCATCGAGAACATCGCCCCGGTGAGGTCGATGCGGGTGGAAGGGCCGGGCGCCTGACGCATGTCGAAGTTCTCGACGAACAAGGCGGAGACGATCTGCATGGCCGCCAGGGTAGGGGCCAGTCGGTCCCAGCCGTACTCAGCTCGGCGCGGCCTGGCCGCCCACCCACACCTGCTCGATCTGCAGGTCGGGGGTGAGAGCCACCAGGTCGGCGCGCATGCCGGGGCGGATCGCGCCGCGATCGTGCAGACCCAACAGGCGTGCGGGGTTGGTGGATGCCGCGGCGACAGCAGCCGCCAGCGGCACGCCAGCAGCCACGCACGTGCGCACGGCAGTGTCCATCGTGAGTGCGCTGCCGGCGAGGGTGCCGTTCGGAAGCCGTGGCGCGCCGTCGCGCATGTCGAGGTGAACCGGGCCGGCCGTTCCCGCCCGCCAGCCGACCGCATCGGTCACCAGCACGCTGCGGTCGTGGCCGAGCGCGGTGAACGCGATGCGCAGCACACGCGGGTGCACGTGCACCCCGTCGGCGATCAGAGAGGCCGCGACCGCATCGTTGGTGAGCGCGAACGCGGCGACACCGGGGGAGCGGTGGTGGATGCC
>CAZREK010000071.1:0-9632 GCA_964598965.1 uncultured Bifidobacterium sp.
CAACAGTTGGAAGGCGAGGCGGTCACCGAAGTGCTGTGCGGCCGCAGCGGACAACGCCCCCAACGGCAACCTGCCCGGCGGCGGCGGTTCCTACCCGGCCGGTGGCACTGTCGACGTCGACGTGCACGACTTCAAGCCGGGCTCGATCGCTCTGGTCAATGGCTGCGGGATCGTCGACGGGCAGATCCTCATCGACGAGAACGGCGACGGCCACGCGACGTTCAACATCCCCGCTGGCATGGACTCCACCACGTGCGAGCTGACCGTCACCGGCACCGACAACGTCGATGCTCCTGCCGACGTCGTGCTCAGCATGGCGGTGCTCGGCCTGGTGCCGACCGGTAGCAGCAGCCTGCCGCTGAGTGTGACGGCGGGTCTGGTCATGGTGCTGGGCTTCGGCCTGGTGACGGTGGGTCGCCGCCGCTACGGCTGGCGCTGATCAACCGCTCTTCCACCAACTGGCGCCCCCGGCAGGAATCGAACCTGCGGCCTACTGCTTAGGAGGCAGTCGCTCTATCCGACTGAGCTACGGGAGCATGCTCGACACGCGGGTTCCGCATGGCTGCGGCACGGTCGGAACGCCCTCGAAGCCTACGACCTTGCTCAGGCCTCTGCGCTGATCCGGTCGACCGCGGTCTTGAGGATGCCGATGAAGTCGGTGTCGGTCACGATCACCGGCGCATCCGGGTTGGTCATCACCTCGTACTGGGTGAGCAGCACGGCGATGCCACCGACGCGAACGATGGCCGTGTGGCCATGAGTCGTCAGCTGGAACTCGGGCGCTTGCGACCCGAGCACGACCGTCGCCATCCGCTGATCACCGATCGCCGGCAACATCACCGAGTCGTAACGCGCCTTGTCACCGTTCTCGCTGACGATCTCCGTGCCCGTGCACGACTCAGCAGCGTCCATCACCGCCTGCAGGTCGGAGGTCAAGGTTTCCTCGTCGCCGACGACGACCGCCTCGATGATCGCCCGGTTGGTGCCGTCGGCCGGGGTGAGGCGAACGCCCGTCACCGGCTTCAGTCGTGTGGTGACCGCGGCGGGGATGGTGACACCGGGGCACGGTGACGACGACAGCCCACCAAGGTCCTGCGCCGTGACGGCCGTGGTGCTGATCCAGCCGGCACCGATGTCGCCGGCGTTCAGCAAGCGCGGTTCGAGCTGGTCGGCAGTGGGCGCAGCCGCCTTGTCGGAGGAATCGTCGGAGCAACCGGCGAACAGGGCGAGGCAGCAGATCAGGGGCAGCGAGAACTTCTTCACGGTGCGGAATCTTCCCACGCCCGGTGAGCGCGCGGGGGTCAGGGCCGACAGAGGCCGGTGGTAGCGGCTAACTTGCGTCCATGGCGGACGACGCAAACGATCAACCCACCTGGCCTGCCCCTCAGCCGCAGGGAGAGGCGGCCCCTCCGGCCCCTCCGGCCCCTCCGGCCCCTCCGGCTGCTTCGGCCCCGCCCACGCCTGCCGCCTCTCCCGCGCCCAGCGCGCCTGCGGCCAGCGCCGGCAACCGGCGACCGCTGGTGATCGTCGCGATCTGCGCCGTGGTGGTCCTCGTCGTCGGCTTGATCGTCGCTCTCGGCGGTGGCGATGACGACAAGGCGTCCAACGATGGCAACTCGTCGCACTCCAGCGACGGCTCGGGCGGCAGCGGGTCGCAAGGTTCCGGAGGCGGCACCGGCTCCACTCAGCCTGGCATCGACGCCGTCCCGGCGATCCTCAGCGCGGACGGCACGGTGTTCGACTTCAACTCGGACGGTTCGCAGATCGCGATCGGTGGCTCGCAGGCGCAGCTCTCGCTGTGGAACGTCAACAGCGCACAGCAGGTGTTCGCAGTGCAGGAGACCTCGCACACGATCATCGTCAGCCGCGACGGCCAGACCGTGTTCAGCTACAGCGAGACGCCGGATCCGGTGGCACCAATTCTCGGGCCGGCACACTCGTACCGAACCAGTGACGGCAAGGAAGTGTCCGGGTTCGCCGTGGCCGGCGAGTCGGCACCGCACGTCTCACCCGTGGCCACCAAGCGCGGTGCGGTCATCATGCCCACGCCCGAGGGCCTCACCGTGTTCAACATGCGCACCGCGCACAAGGACATGATCATCCCGCTCGCGGAAGAGCCAGAAGGTCTGGTGGCCAGCGTCGGTGGCGGCACGATCGTGGTCAACATGCTCGACCACGTGGAGGTCTACGACGTCGACAGTGGGGCGCTGGAGTACACCCTCGGTGGCGGCGGATCGTGCACACCGGTGGTCATGACCGGCAGCGCCGACAGTCGCATGTTCGCCGGGTACGACCAGTGCAGCAACTCCGTGGTGGTGTGGAAGGCGCTCGACGGCAACCAGATCGCGGGCATGCAGGACTCGGCCGGCCTCGACGACTTCGTCGCCTTCACCCCGGACAACAGATTCGTCGTGGCCTGTGGCCTCGCTGACGGCGCCGACCACATCTGCACCGTGTACGACGCTGCCACCGGCGCGGCGGTCACCTCGGTGTCCATGCCCGAATCGCTCGGCGACACCTACCGCCAGCCAGAGGCAACGCTCACCGCCTCGCTGCACCCCAGCGGGAAGCTGCTCGCCGTCAGCCTCGGTGTCCCTACCGGCGACCCCGGCGTCACGGTCGTCTACGACCTCACCACCTCCGCGGCCGTGTCCTTCGCCCGCGGGCTCACCGCCGCCGCGTTCAGCCCCGACCAGTTCCGGCTGGCTGGTGTGTTCCGCACCCAGGGCGAGTTCAGTCCCGATGGTCAGGTGCGGGTGTACGACCTGCTGACACTGCCCGCCAGCTGAACCGTCACAGCGCGACGCGCAGGGCCTCGTTCAACAACTCGACCGCGCGCGCGACGCCCTCTTGCGCCGCGCTGCTGAGGCCTTGCCCGTCGCCGAAGTCCTCACCCTCCACGCCCAGCACTCGCAGCTCCTCCGGAAGACGGTCCAGGGCGCGGGCCAATTCCACGGCTTCGGACAGACCCATCAGATGACCGCCGCCGAGGCGCCGTCCGGTGTCGTCCAGGTCGGCCAAGCGGGTGGCATCGACTTCGTGCACCGAACCGGGTGGGCGGCCGCTGCGCACGGCGTCCACGATCCAGACCGTGCGCGACCCCTCCCACGCCTGCATGACACGCGCAGACTCGCCATCGAGCTCCACCAGCCGCACCCGCGGATCGGCGCCCCACTGGTGCTGCAGGCCCTCCAGCACCGCCGCTGCCACACCGTCGTCGCGGCGGTACGGGTTGCCGATGCCGATGACTGTCGCCAGCGGTGCCGTCACGAACGGATCACCCGCATGTCGAGGAAGTGAGTCGCGCAGGAGATGCACGGGTCGTAGTTGCGCACGGCGGTCTCACACAGGTGCTCGAGCGCCGCGTCGTCGAGGTGCAACGAGTGCTCCACGAGGTGCATCAGGTCGTGCTCGATCGCCGGCTGGTTCTGTGACGTGGGCGGCACGATCTGCGCCGTCACGATGCGACCCTCGTCGTCCAGTTCGTAGCGGTGCCACAGCAGACCGCGAGGCGCCTCGGTCCAGCCGCAGCCCACGCCCGCACGCGGTTCCACCGGCACGAACGAGCGCTCGGGCACCGTGTATGCCTCGGCCATCGCCAACGCCACCTCGCACGCATGCACCGTCTCGATCGCGCGCACCAGGATGCTGCGGAACGGATTGCGCTCGTCGGGTGTCAACCCCACCTCGGCCGCAACGGCAGCTGCCCGCGGGGCAAGCCGGTCGGAGTTGAGAGCGAACCGCGACAGTGGCCCCACCATGTAGTCGCCGCCTGCCAGCATGCGACCGTGCAGCGCGGTGGAGTGCTCGACGTGTTCCTCGGTGAAGTGATCGCGCCACTGGCTCGCCGCGATGTCCAGCCCCGTAGTGCTGACCAATCGCTCGCCCAACATCGGATATTCGGTGGGGTGGCGCAACGACACCAGCGCGGTGTCGGGCAGCGTGTGCTGCGGGAACTCGAACGTGGCCACCCAGCGAGCGACGTCGATGGACGCGTCGAGCGCCCACCGCAACTCCTCGGCCATCTCGCGCATCGTCGCCAGGCTGGGCGCGCTGTAGAACCCGCCGACGCGGACGTTGATCGGGTGCACGGCGCGCCCGCCAACGACTTCCAGCAGGCGGTTGCCGATCTTCTTCAAGCGCAACCCGCGTTCGACCTCGGCGCGGTGATCGGCCGCCAAGGCGATGCCGCTGGGGTAGCCCAGGTAGTCCGGCGCGTGCAGCAGATGGATGTGTAGCGCGTGGCTTTCGATCCATTCGCCGCAGTACAACATGTGCCGCAGCGTGCGGATCGCTTCGTCCACCTCCACGCCACACGCGGCCTCCAAGGCTTGGCAGGCACTCATCTGGTAGGCGACGGGGCAGATGCCACAGATGCGCGCGGTGATGTCCGGTGGCTCGGTGTACATGCGACCACGCAGGAAGCCCTCGAAGAACCGGGGCGGCTCGAAGATGCGCAGTCGCACGTCGGCCAGCGAGCCATCGTGCACCTCCACGATCAGGCCACCCTCGCCCTCCACACGGGCCAAGGCATCGACTTCGAACCGACGAGCGCGATGTTCATGCGTCATGAGCGAAGCTCCTGACGCACGGCTGCGCGAGCGCCAGCTCGCCAGACGTTGATGGGGTGTGGGGGCGCCAGCCCCCATGGAGAAGCGTCATGCTGGCTCCTTCGAGCGGAGTTCAACGCGCTGGGCGCCGTCACTGAAGGCGGGCGCACCCGTGTTGAAGGTGCGCAGCGCGCGCAGCAGGTCATCATCGGTGATGCCGTGTGCCGCCCAGGCCGCGTGCAGCGCCTCGACCGATGCGGACTCGGACGGGCCGAAGCAACCGAAGCACCCGCGTCCGATGTGCGGGCACAGGGCGCCACAACCGCCGTGGGTCACCGGGCCGAGGCACGGGGTGCCGTGGGCGACGAGCACACACTGATTGCCGCCCTGCTTACATTCGACACACACGCTGTGGCCGGTGGCCGGAGGACGCCGACCGGCCAGCAGCGCGGTGATCGTGGACAGCAATCCCTCTTTGGAGATCGGGCAGCCACGCAACTCGAGATCGACCTTGACATGGTCGGAGATGGGGGTGCTGGTGGCGAGCGTGGCGATCCAGTCCGGCCGGGCGTAGACCGCAGCGGCGAAGCCGGCGACGTCGGCTCCGTTACGCAGCGCCTGGATGCCGCCAGAAGTGGCGCACGCACCGATCGTCACCAACAGGCCAGAGCGAGCGCGCACATCACGGATGCGTTCGGCGTCGTGCGCCGTGGTGATGGAACCTTCCACCAGAGAGATGTCGTAGTGGTCCAGCAGTTCGCTGGGCCCGGCTTCGAGGAACATGCGCAGGTCGAGCGCGGCCGCGATCTGCAGCAGCTCGTCCTCGCAGTCGATGATCGTCAGCTGGCATCCGTCGCACGAGGCGAACTTCCACACGGCAACCGTCGGCCGGCTCATCGTCCCCTCACCTCCAGCAACTGCTCGACGCCCGTCCAGTTCACGACCGCGCCGTCGCGGCACAGCAGGTGCTCACCGAGCTGGCAGCGCCCGCAATGCCCGATGCCGCAGTGCATGTTGCGTTCCAGCGACACCCACACATCGCTCGCCGGCACACCCAGCGCAATCAGGGCGCGGGCACCGGACGTCATCATCAGCTCCGGCCCGCACACGAAGGCCATCTCGTGACGCTCGCCCAGCCGCTGCACCATCGCAGTCGCAGTACCGACGGCCCCGTGCCACGCGCGATCTGCTGCGTCGACGGTGAGATGAATGGCGGCACCGCCTCGTCGCCAACGGTCGAGGTCGTCCGCGTACATCAGCTGCGACGGCTCGCGGGCACCGACGACGACCGAGACCGAGCGTGCCGGGCCGGTGGTGAGCGCATCGATCGCCAGGCGCAACGGCGCCAGCCCCAGGCCGCCGGCCATCACCACGATGTCGCGACCGGCCGCGGCTTCCACCGGCCACGCGGTGCCGAACGGACCGCGCAGCCCGATGACCGCACCGGGTCGCTGAGCGACGATCGCCGCGCTGACCGCACCGACGTTGCGTACCGTCAGGACGACCACACCGTGTGGAGCAGTGCCGCTGACGGAGATGGGCACTTCGCCCACCCCGAACACCCACACCATCATGAACTGGCCGGGCATCACGGCGCCCAGCGCAGGACCTTGCGGTTCCAGCCACAGGCTGGTGACGTCGCCGGTCTCGGCGCGCACCTTGGTCACCCGGTAGGGCACGGGTTCCATCGGCTCGGGGCGGGGGGTCTCAGCGACGGCCATACAGGTCCACCACCTGATGACGGGTGGCCTCGATGCGCGAGGCGACCACTTCCGTGAGCCGGCGGGCGACGCGGTACCCCAGCTCGTGATCCTGTTCGCACGCGGCGCGCAAGGCGGCCGCATCCAGCGTCAGTGCGTGCACATCGTCCAGCGCCACCACGTCGAAGTGCCAACGGTGCGGCTCCACGAACCAGCTCCAGCCGACCACTTCACCGCCGTGCACGGTGGCGATCACCAGCGGGCGGTGCCCAGGAGCGACGATCTCGATGCCCACGCGGCCGGACAGCACCGCATGGAACTCGTCGGCCGGGGCACCGGCACGGGCGATCCAGGTGCCCTTCGGGTAGCGGTGGTCGCGCGCGTACTCCGTCAAGCGATCCGTGACACGAGCATCGAGCCCGGCGAAGAACGGATGCGCCGCCAGCACGTCGCGGATCTCTTTCATGCTCCATCACCCACCAATGCGGCAGCCTCCGCCGGAAGGTCGATCCCCGCCGGACACCAGGTGCTGCAACGACCACAGCCCACACACCCGGCTGTACCGAACTGCGTCGGCCACGTCTGCAGCTTGTGCGTCAACCACTGGCGGTAGCGGGCGACCGTCGTGGAACGCACGGGGTGACCACCGAGGTACGAGTGGTCCAGCTGGAAGCATGAGGCCCACTGTTGGGTGCGCACCGACTCGATCGCCGCGCTGCCGTCGTCGGTGAGGCCCGTGTGGTCCTCGAACGTGGAGCAGAAGCAGGTGGGGCACACCATCGTGCAGTTGCCGCAGCTGAGGCACCGGGCGGCGACGTCGTCCCAGTGCGGGTGTTGGTCGCGGCCGGCCAAGCGTTGCGGCAGCGATGCGCCATCCACCCGTGGGGCGATGGTGGCCGCGGCTGCGCTGGCGACGTCGGCGGCCGCCTGACGGTCGGCGGGCGTGGCACTGGCACCCGTGAGGCGTTGCAGCACGGCCGACCCGCGCTCGCTGCCCGCCTGTGCCACCAGCCGGTGACCTGCACCGTCCGTGTCGACTTCGGTCAACAGAATGTCGTAGTCCGCCTGCGGCTGCGGCCCGCCACCCATCGAGGTGCACCAGCAGGTGTCGGCCGGATGCGAGCACGTGACGGCGACCACGAACATGCCGGCTCGTCGGGACGCGTAACGCGGATCAGGATGCAGCGGGTCCAGCTCCACCCGGTCCAGAATCGCGAGCGCACGCAGCTCGCAGTCGCGGGCGCCGATGATCGCCAACGGCGCAGACGGCGGCTGGGGACGAGTGACAGCGAAGGACCCATCCGTGCGCCGCACGCGCACGACCTCCTGGTGCGCAGGCAGCACGAACTGCTTCCATGACGCTGCGCCTGGCGTGAACGCGAAGCGCGACGAACCCTCGCGGCGGAGGCGGAACCGCCCTGGCGCCTGCTCCACGCGCACTCCGGTGGGCAGGTCGTCGCCGCCGGCGACCTCCGCGTACTCGATGCCACCGTTGCGCTCCACCGGACCGACGACGCGGAAGCCGTCGGTCGTGAGCACACGCACCAGGGTGTCGAGCCCGACGCGCGGGTCGAGACACACGGTGGCCGGATCGGGGTGACTGGCCATCACCGACAGCGTCCCTCAAGAACGCCGTCGGCACAAGAGGCCAAGGCCACGTGTCGAAGTTCACGCGCCGCCGACGCAACGGCGAGAGGCGCCTAGAGTCGGCAGCGTGACCACCAGCGGGAGCGATCATCGACCTGATCCGCAACAAGGCCTGAGCGCCGCCGAGGTGGCCGACCGCGTGGCGCGCGGGTTGTCCAACGCGGTGCCCGAGGCACCCACCCGCACCGTGGGGCAGATCATCCGCGGCAACGTCCTCACACCGATCAACCTCGTGGTGGGCATCCTCGCCGCCCTCGTGCTGGCGGCCGGGTCGCCGAAGGACGCACTGTTCGGTGGCGTCATCATCGCCAACAGCGTCATCGGCATCGTGCAGGAGCTGCGCGCGAAGAGCGTGCTCGACCAACTCAGCGTGGTGAGCGCGCCGAAGGCGCTGGCTGTGCGCGATGGTGTGGTGCACGAGCTGAAGGTGCACGAGCTGGTGCTGGACGACGTGGTGGAACTGCGCACCGGCGCCCAGGTGGTGGCCGACGGCGCCGTGCTCGTCAGCGAGAACCTGGAGATCGACGAATCGCTGCTGACCGGCGAGGCCGACGCGGTGGTGAAGCAGGCCGGCGCCGAAGTGCTGAGCGGTAGCGCGGTGGTGGCCGGTACCGGTCGCATGGTGGTCACCAAGGTGGGCGCGGACAACTACGCAGCGAAGCTGGCCGAAGAGGCTCGCCGCTTCACGCTGGTGAACTCGCCGCTGCGCAACGATGTCAACCGCATCGTCAGCTGGGTGGGCTACCTCATCATCCCGGTGGGCATCCTGCTGGCGAGCAGTCAGTTCTTCCGCCGCGACGAAGGCTGGCGCGAATCGATCATCAGCACCGTCGCCGGGCTGGTGGGCATGGTGCCCGAGGGCCTAGTGCTGCTGACCAGCGTGGCGTTCGCCGTCGGTGTGGTACGGCTGGCGGCCAAGCGCTGCCTGGTGCAGGAACTGCCCGCGATCGAGGTGCTGGCGCGCGTGGACGTGCTGTGCGCGGACAAGACGGGCACGATCACGGAGGGCTCGCTGGCGGTGGCCGGCGTGGAACCCGTGCGCGGTCAGGACCACGACGCCGTGGAGGTGGAAGCCGCGCTCGCCGCGCTGGCCCAGCTGGACCCGGACCCCAACGCAACCTCACGCGCGCTCGACGCGCACTTCCGCACGCCCACCAGCTGGCAGGTCACCGGCCGGGTGCCGTTCTCGTCGGCACGCAAGTGGAGCGCGATGAGCTTCGCCGGCCACGGCAACTGGGTGCTGGGTGCACCGGAGAACGTGCTCGCCGACGCCTACAGCGGTCCACTGCGCGAACAGGTGGAGGAACAGGCCGCGCAAGGGCGGCGCGTGCTGGTGCTGGCCGTCGCCGACGGAGTGTTCACCGACGGACCCGACGCCACACTGCCGCCCGTGACGCCGCGTGCGCTGGTGCTGCTGGAGGACGTCGTACGCCACGACGCGCCGGGCACGTTGGAGTACTTCGCCGCGCAGGGCGTGACGGTGAAGGTGATCAGCGGCGACAACAACGTCACCGTCGGCGCGGTCGCCAAGCGCGCCGGCCTGGCCGGTTGGGCGGACAACGTCAACGCCACCACATTGCCCGCCGACGACACCACCGACTTCGCCGACGCGGTCGAGCGCGGCACCGTGTTCGGGCGTGTCACGCCGCACCAGAAGCGGGCGATGGTGAAGGCGTTGCAGGCGCGCGGCCACACCGTGGCGATGACCGGCGACGGCGTCAACGACGTGCTCGCG
>CAZREK010000072.1:0-9626 GCA_964598965.1 uncultured Bifidobacterium sp.
GGCCCAGTACTGGCGTGGCGAGCTGACTCCGATGGACGCCGTCGACGAGGCGCTGGCTCGACTCGTGGACCTGGCCGACGGGCGCGGCGCCTACGTGGCCGGGCTCACCGACGGGGACTGGGCGGAGCTGCGCAGCCGGGCCGTCGACCGGGTCACGAAGTTCGTCCAGGACTTCCCGCCGCTGCCGCGCACCGCGCAGCCGGTGTACGAGGCCGCCGCCAAGTGGCAGCCGCCGGGCACCATCGAGTTCACCGGCAAGGCCGACCTCGTGGTGGGCAGGCCCAGCGGACGCGAGAGCCGGTTGCTGATCGTCGACCTGAAGAGCGGCTCGCGGTCCTACCACCACCGCGACGACCTGCGCTTCTACGCCCTGTTGCAGACCTTGCGCCAGTCCGTGCCGCCGCGCCAACTGGTCACCTACTACCTCGACTACGCCGATGCGGAGAGCGAAGCCGTTAACGAGGGCATTCTGGAGGCAGCCCTGCACCGCGCTCTGGAGGGGATCGAACGGCACATCGAGCTGACCGTCGAGGGTCGCGAGCCCGTGAAGCGCCCCGGCGCGGCGTGCCGTTGGTGCCCGCTGCGAGCGGATTGCGCAGAGGGTCGCGCTTTTCTGGACAGCGAGGACCAAGATGGGTGACACTGACCGACGCGGACGCCTGTCCGGTAGTAAGATTTGTGATCGCAATGAAGCGCGGTGACCTTCGAGACCTCTTGATCGCAGCGGGCGTGGGTGTGATCGGCATTGCCGTCGTCGCCCCCATCGTCGGCCGCCACTCGTCCAGCAGCAGTGCGGGCGCGATCGCCCCTGGCGAGGGCGATACCACGGCCACCACCGCGGCAGTGATCACCACTGGTTCCACCGTCGCCACCGGTTCCACCGTTCCTGGCGGCACTGGTTCGTCGGTTGCCACCGACTCGTCGCTGGTGGATGTCGGCGGCGACACGGACGAGGGCTGCAAGATCACCGAGCGATCCATCCGTCTGGGCAGCACCGGCCAGAGCGTCTCCTGCCTGCAGACAGCTTTGGCCGCCGGCGGGTACTACACCGGCGAGATCAACGGCAACTACGACGCCAACACCGCCACTGCGGTCAAGAAGGTGCAGACGGAGAAGGATCTCTTCGTCGACGGAATCGCCGGGCGCGAGACCGGCTTGGCCCTGGGGATCTGGCCCGACGAAGCCTCGCTGGTCGTGCACACTCCGCCCCCGGCCCCCGGCGCGAAGGATCTGATGGGCTACCCGCTGTCCTCCGTCGCCACGTCCGGCCCCGATGCGCCGCCGCTGCCCGAAAACTCCGGTGAGGGCCGGCGCCTGGTGTACTCGCGCACCGGACAGCGCGTGTGGGCGGTCGACGAGAACAATGTCGTCATCCGTTCATGGCTGGTGGCCGGCAGCAAGTACGAGAACGAGACCCCCGGCGTGCATCACGTGTACAGCAAGTCGGAAGTCACCACCGCCTGGAACGGCAAGGCGTACCTGAAGTGGATGGTCCGGTACATCAAGACCGACATCGGCAACATCGGGTTCCACCAGATCCCCACCCACGTCTCCGACGGGTCGGTGTACCAGACCGAGGCCGAACTCGGTCAGCGTCTCTCGGGTGGCTGCCAGCGCCAGGCCGAACTCGACGCGCTGTTCGTGTGGGACTTCGCCACGATCGGCACCACCGTCGTCGTCTTGTGATCAGGCGCACCGCCGGCCTGCTCGCCGGCGCTGCGCTGCTCGCTGCCTGCTCGTCCAACGCATCGTCGCAGCCAATCGAGGCCGAGACGACCGCTGCCACGACCTTCGGCAGCACGACGGCCGACATCACCACCTCGACGCTGGCACCGACCACCACCACGCAAGCTCGCCCCACATCTGACGAGGCAGCCGTCGTTGCCGCGTTCGCCGCTCGCGCTCAGGCGCTGATGGACTCGGGTGACGTGCATGCGATCTCGCTCGCGATCCGGGACGACTCCGTGTCCGTCGGCACCGTCGCGCTGGGCCACGACACGGCTGGGCAACCACTGGCGCCGACCGCCCCGTTCCGGCTGGCCAGCATCTCCAAGGTCCTCCTCACCACCACCGTCATGCAGTTGGTGGAGCAGGGCGCCATCTCACTCGATGACACGCTCGCGTCGCAGTGGACCGGCACACTGCACGTCACCGATGCGCGAGTCCGCGACATCACCGTGCGCCAGTTGTTGCAGCACACATCAGGGATCGACAAGCTGCGCCGTACGTTCTTCTTGGACGGGGGCATCGACTGGCGACAGGCTGCCGACATTGCGCTGGCCAGTCCGTTGCAGAGCGACCCTGGCACGACCTACGTCTACAGCAACGCCAACTTCGTGATCCTCGGCCGCCTGGTGGAGCAGGTGACGGGGTCGCCCGTCGATGTCGCCGTCGCGATGCAAGTGCTCCGCCCCCTGGGTATCGAGAACGCGCGCATGAACCCGGACACGCACAGCTTCGCTCCGGATGGCCCGGCCTACATCGTCGGTCGCCGCCGCGAGTACCTGGAAGCGCTCGGGCCGGCCGGAGCGTGGGAGATGTCGGCCGACCAGATCGCCACCGTGCTGGCCGGGCTGCAGCCGGACAGCAGCCACCCGCTGGTGTCCGCCGAGTCGTTGCAGCAGATGCTGAACACCGTGGTGGTTCCCGAGGACGACGTGTTTCCCGCCTACGGCCTGGGGCTGATGATCTCGCCGTCGTTCTACGGGCACACCGGCACGATCGAGGACGTCAGCGCGTTCGCCGTGGACCTGCCCAACGGCTACACGGTCGTGGTGCTGACCGCCAGCGAGGAAGTCGGTGGCGGCGAGGGGTTGGTGGAGCGCTTCGCCGCCGAGCTCGCGCTGCTGGCCGCGCTGCCCGCGCGCTGACTCAGACGCGGTCGTCGACGCCGAGCTGCCAGGAGAAGAAGGCCAGCGCGTCGGCTAACTCGTCCACGCGCTTCGAGGCAGGTTTGCCCACACCGTGACCGGCGCGGCCCTCCTGGTTCAGCAGGATGGGGTGAGTGTCCTGGTTGGTGCTGGCCCACGTGAGCAACGCGGTCATCTTGCGCGCGTGGCAGGGGTCGACACGGGTGTCGCCCTCAGCCGTCGTGAACAGCACGGCCGGGTACTCGGTGCCCTCGTGCACGTGGTGGTACGGCGAGTACGCCTGCAGCCAGGCGAACTCTTCCGCCACATCGGGGTCGCCGTACTCGTCGGTCCAGAGGCGGGCGATGAGGAACTGCGGGAAACGGATCATGTCGAGCAGCGGCACACCACACCACACCGCCCGAGCAAGGTCGGGCCGCTGGGTGAGCGCGGCGCCCACCAGCAGACCGCCGTTGCTGCGTCCGTAGATGGCGAGACGTTCGCGGCGGGTGTAGCCGTTGGCCACCAACCAGTCGCCGGCCGCGGCGAAGTCGTCGAACACGTTCTGCTTGTTCGCCCGGCGGCCGGCGTGGTGCCACGCCTCGCCGTACTCGTAACCACCACGCAAGCCGGCCACGCAGTACACACCGCCGGCGGCGCACCACGCAGCGAGCTCGGGCATCCAGGTGGGCGACTCGGCGATGGCGAACCCGCCGTAGCCGCGCAGCACCAAGGCGCTGTCCGGCGAGGGCGGGGCGTCGCTGCGGTGTGCCACGAACATCGGAATCTGCGTGCCGTCCAGCGACGGGTAGAACACCCGGGTGACCGTCAGCTGCGGCAGCACCGCCTGGTCAGGGGAACCGGTCCACGCGTGGACGCCGTCGGTGGCGGTGAAGCGCAACACGTCGGGCGGAGCGGCGTAGGACGAGCGACCGATGAACGCCCGCCCGTCATCGGCGGACAGCGCGGTGACCGACGCAAGACCCAGCTCCAGCCGCTCGCCGCCGGGCCAGCGCTCAACCGCGTCGACGCCGACGCTGCTGGCCACGACCAACAGTTCGTCGCCACAAGTGGTGTGCAGACCCAGCACCACATCCGGGCGCTCCGGCACCATCGTCTGCCAGTTGGTCGGGTCGGTGAGATCGGCGCGCACCACGCGGCCGTTCGGTGCGTCGAGGGTGGTGACCCCTACGATCGTGTCCCCTGGGGCGAACTCGAAATGGGTCTGCGCGTCGTGACCCTCCAGCACCGTCTGCCAGCGACCCTCAGCGAGGTCGAGCAGGTGCACATCGACCCGCGTCCAGCCGACGTTGACGTGCACCATCAGGTGCCGACCGTCGCGCGACAAGCTGACGTGGGGCCAGCACTCCGCGTTCGGGAACTGGTCGAGCACCACCGGGTCGGTGTCCGGGTCGGCGCCCAACAGGTGGTGGCGTACGTGGCGGTGGTACTCGTCGCCGGTTGGGTACCGGGTGTACCAGAAGCCGGCGCCATCGGGTTGCCAGGCCACCGATGCGGCGCGGCAATCCGGGATGCGATCCACCAGCAGTTCGCCGCTGTCCACGTTCATCACGTGCAGCACAGAGTTCTCAGTGCCGCCCTCGCTGATGCCGTAGGCGATCAGCCGGCCGTCGACAGAGGGCTGGAACCAGTCGACCGCGACGGCTCCATCGGTGGCCAGTTGCGCCGGGTCGACCAGCACCCGCGGGGAAACCGACGGGTCGAGTGCGCTGCGGACCGCGAGCACGTACTGGTCGGCGCCGGTGGGTCGCTCCATCAGGAACAGGCGGTCGCCGGCCAACGCCAGCTCGCCCGTGGTGGGCAGCGCGGCAAGCGCGGAAAGGCGCTCGTGCCACCGGCTGCGAGCCGGACGGGCAGCGAGCGCCTCGCGGGTGCGTCGGTTGTGGAGTTCGACCCACTCGGTGGTCTCGGCGGAGTCTCCGTCCTCGAGCCAGCGATAGGGGTCGGGCACCGTGACGCCATGAAAGACGTCGGCCTCGTCGCCGCGCCGGGTGGCGGGCGAAGGGGTCAGAGGTGTGTCAGCCACGCCCCATGTTGGGACGCTTGCCGTGGTTCGCCTTGCTGCGGCGCAGGCGGGCCTTGCGCTTCTTGGTCTTCTTCGACATGGTCACCCACGCTATCGGCTCAAGTGCCCGCGACCCAACGGAGCAGGTCGGCAACCGGCTGAGCGTTCAAGATCCGTCCCAGCGGTACGCCTGTCTCCGCGGCCCGGTCGCAACCCTTCGGCAGCCACTCCAGTTGCCCGGTGGCGTGGGCGTCGGTGTCGATCGTGAAGTGGCAACCGTGCTCGATGGCCATCGCCAGCAGCGGGCGCGGCGGGTCGAGCCGTTCTGGACGGCAGTTGATCTCCACCGCCGTGTGGTATGCGGCGCAGGCGGCGAACACGTAGTCCGGGTCGAACTGCGACGGCTCGCGCTTACCGATCATCCGGCCGGTGCAGTGGCCCAGCACGTCCACATGAGGGTTGGCGACGGCGCGCACCATGCGCTCCGTCATCGGCTGAGAGGGCATCCGCAGCTTGCTGTGCACACTGGCGATCACCAGGTCGAGCCGCGACAGGATCTCGTCGGGGTGGTCGAGCGTGCCGTCCTCCAGGATGTCGACCTCGATGCCGGTGAGAATGCGGAACGGGGCAAGGCGCTCGTTGAGGATGGCGATGTCGTCCACCTGGCGGGCGAGGCGTTGCGCGTCGAGACCATGCGCCACCGTCAGCCGCGGCGAGTGGTCGGTGATGACGATGTAGTCGTGCCCCTGCGCCATCGCCTCGCGGGCCATCGCCTCGATCGTGGCCCCACCATCGCTCCAGCGAGTGTGCATGTGCAGGTCGCCCCGCAACGCCTCGCGGTACACCTTGCCCTCGGCGGTGATCGGCACCTGCGTGCGCGCTTCGAGGTCGTCGAGGTAGGTGTGCTCGCCGGCCAGGGCCTCCTCGATGACCCGCGCCGACGAGTCGCCGATTCCGTCCAGTTCGGTCAGCGTGTGCGCTGACGAGCGGGTGGCGAGTTCGTCGTCGGTCAGACCGCGCACGACGTCGAGGGCGCGTACGAAGGCCTTGGTCTTGAAGGAGGTGTCGTGGGCCCGATCCAGGCAGTGCACGACCCGTTCCAGCGCGGCAACCGGCGTCACCCGCCCGATTCTATGCGGGCTGCGCCGCGGCGACGGAGGGTGCCCAGCAGCCCGACCCCGCCGACCAGCGAGGCGGTGGCCAGGTAGGCAACATCTCCGTCGCCGCCGGCGCCCGTGGCCGGCATGTCGCCGTGGCCCGAGACGGCGACTTCCGGGGCGGAGGTGGTGGGTTCGCTGATGACGGCCGGGTCGGTGGCGAGCGGAGGCTCCGCCACCTGCTGCACTTCCAGCTGTGCCGTGGCCGTGACCTGGGTGGGTTCGCCGGCGGTGATCAGCGTCTGCGCACCGTGCGGCGCACGCACCACGGGCACGCCGCGGTACACGACCGCGGGGCCAGCCGCTTCGACAACGGCGGCCACGGTGACGGTGCCCGATGGCGGGAGCGGAACCGTCACCGTGGCCAGGCCGTCGTCGCCGGTCGTTGCGGTCAGCGGGACGTCGCTGCCGCTCACGACGAGCGAGATCGGTTGACCAGGAATGGGAAGCGGGCCGGCAGCCAGCGACACCGTTGCCAGACCGTCGGCGTCGAGCGTGACCGCGAGAGTCCACGCCCCACCGAACCGCGCCGCCTCTGCGTGCAGTGCCAGCGCACGGTCCTGCAGGTCCTGGCGGCCCGTCGCCGCGGCGATCGACTCCAGAGCGGGTACCAGCGCAGCAGTGGGGTCGGCAGAGCGGTTCGAGCCGCCGTCGTCCTGCGCGTAGTAGTGCAGCACCGCCCACATCGCCGCCGCGGTCAGCGGGTCGTCGGTGTCGCCGTAACGCCACAGCAGGTACGCGCTGAACACGCCACCGGGGTCGTAGGGCAGACGCTGGTTCCACGGCGAGGACGGCTGCTCGATCGTGGGGTGCATGCCCAGGTTGTAGGTGCACGTGCCGCGGTGGAACGCGCCTTGCTCGTCGGTGAACAGCCACTGCCCGGCCCACAGCGGGAAGGGCGAGTGGTCGGGGCCGTCGTGGTGGAACGCGATCGCCAGGCCGGCGCAGCGGTAGTCGCCGGGGGCGTCGGCCGAGCCGTCCAACGGGATGTGCTCCACGCAGCCAGAGGGAGGGGTTGCGCTCGCCCCGGGGGGTGGGGCGAGCACAACCAGCGAGCCGACCAGGGCGGGAACGAGGATGGGAACGCTGCTCGGCTTCACGCCCCTACTGAGTACGGCGAGATCGGCGGACCGGCAGAAATTCCCGCCGATAGCGTGGAAGACCGTTATGGAACGCTTCGGCCTGGTCGGCCTCCCCAACGCGGGCAAGAGCTCGCTGTACAACGCACTCACCGGCGGCGGTGCGCTTGCGGCCCCCTACGCCTTCGCGACCAAGGACCCCAACATCGGTGTCGCCAAGGTGCCCGACGAGCGCGTGGATCGCCTTGCCGTCATGAGCAAGACCAAGACCCTGGTGCACGCCGCGGTGCAGGTGGTGGACATCGGCGGCCTGGTGGAGGGCGCGTCGAAGGGTGAGGGTCTGGGCAACAAGTTCCTGGCCAACATCCGCGAGGTCGACGCGATCGTGTTCGTGCTGCGCGCCTTCGTCGACGACGACGTGCCCGGACCCGACGACCCGCTCGAGCACCTGCGCGTGGTGGAGATCGAGCTCGCGCTCGCCGACCTGGAGACCGTGGAGAAGCGGCTGAACCAGGCCACCCGCCAGGCCAAGCTGGACAAGGGCGCGGCGGGCGAGCTGGAGGCGTTGCAGGCCGCGTACGACAGCTTGTCGCAGGGTCTGCCCCTGTACCGCGCCGGCCTGAAGGACGAGTGGCGCGAGACGCTGAAGCCGTACTTCCTGCTGACCAACCGTCAGGTGCTGGCCGTGGTGAACGTGGGCGAGAACGAGCTGGACCGCATCCCCGAGGTGGAGGCCCGCGTGCGCGCCGAGTTCACCTCCGCCGGCGACCATGTGGAGGTCATCGGCATGTGCGTGCAGCTGGAAGCCGAGGCCGCCGCGATCACGGACCCCGTGGAGCGTGCCGAGATGCTGGAAGGCTTCGGTCTGGGCGAGGGCGCGCTGTTCCGCATGGTGCGCTCGGCGTACCACCTGCTCGGCCTGCGCACCTACTTCACCACCGGCGAGAAGGAGACCCGCGCCTGGACGTTCTACGCCGGGTCGTCCGCGCCCGAGTGCGCCGGCCGCATCCACAGCGACTTCCAGCGTGGCTTCATCAAGGCCGAGGTCATCCACTGGGACGAACTGCTGGAGATCGGCTCGTGGACCAAGGCCAAGGAGCTGGGCAAGATCCGCATCGAGGGCAAGGACTACCACCCCCTCGACGGCGACGTGATGGAGTTCCGCTTCAACGTCTGAGCCGGGTCGGCGCCGGGTCCTCGCCCCGTGGCGGTCGGGCGCGAATCATCCCGCTCCTGACCGGCTGAGCCCACACGGGTGCGCTCCGTCCCACCTGCTGGCACACATCGCGCCCGTCGGCGGGCGCGCGGTGCCATCAGCCGACCGGTTGATATCATCTGATATCACCCGAAGGAGGCTCACGTGACTGACATCCTCATCCGTGACGTGCCCGACGATGTCGTGGCCGCCATCGACGCCAAGGCGCAGCGAGTCGGGCTCTCCCGCACCGAGTACTTGCGTCGGGCCCTGGCCCGGGATCGCGACGTTCGGGCCACCAGCGTGTCGGTGGCGGATCTCAGCCGCTTGGCCGACACCTGCGCCGACCTCGACGATCCGGACGTCATGGGCGGCGCTTGGCGATGAGCGAATGGTTGATCGACAAGTCGGCGCTCGTCCGGCTGGCGACCAGCCCCGATGCCGAGGAGTGGGCGCAACGTATCGAGCGCGGCCTGGTGCGTATCAGCACGGTCACCCGCTTGGAGGTCGGCTACTCGGCCCGTTCCGCCGATGACCTTCGCCGCGCCCACTCGACGCCTCCGCTGAGTGCCATGCCGGTCGAGTACCTCACGCCGACGATCGAGGACCGTGCCGTCCAGGTGCAGGGACTGCTCGCCGACCGGGGCCACCACCGAGCGCCCTCGATCCCCGACCTGATGATCGCCGCAACGGCCGAGTTGGCTCAGCTCACCGTGCTGCACCTGGACAAGGACTTCGAGTTGATTGCGGAGATCACGGGTCAACCGGTCGAGCGCCTCAGCCAACGGTGAGTGGACGATGAGACGAAACGCGGGCCCTGACCACCGCGCGTAACCTCGGCCACATGCCCAGGCGACAGGACGGCAAGGTCAGCATTGAGGAAGGCGTGGTGTTCGGCACCGGGGGTGGGCGCAACCTGCACTGCGACGTGTTCTTGCCGCCCGAGCCCGGCACGCGGCGCACGGCGGTGCTGCTGGTGCACGGTGGCGCGTGGATGCACGGCGACCGCAGCCAGCTGCGCGGGTACGGCATTCTGCTGGCGCGCTACGGGCTGGTGTGCGTGGCCAGCGAGTACCGGCTGTCCGGCGAGGCGCACTGGCCGGCGCAGTTGCACGATGTGCAGACGGCGCTGGCGTGGCTGCAGGCCAACGCCGAGCGCTTGGGCGTGGACCCCACCCGCATCGTGGTGTCCGGCAACAGCGCCGGCGCGCACTTGGCGCTGATGATCGCCGGGCAGACACCCGGCATCGCCGCAGTGGTGGCCATCTACCCGCCCACCGAGTTGAAGGTCGGCCGCCACCTCGACGACCCGATCCGCCA
>CAZREK010000073.1:0-9557 GCA_964598965.1 uncultured Bifidobacterium sp.
GATGCCGCCACGTTCGACGACGTCTACGAACGTGCCGACACGTTCGCCGATGTCTACGCCGAGATCCGCGACCGCCTGGTCGCCGCCGCCGCTGAGCACGGCGAAGTGCTCTATGCGGTGCCCGGGTCGCCCTTGGTGTTGGAACGCACGGTGCGCCGCTTGCTGGACGATCCGCGTGTCGAGTGCATCGTGCACCCGGCGATGTCGTTCTTGGACGTCGCCTGGGCGCGCCTCGGCATCGACCCCGTGGAAGCACGGGTGACCCTCGTCGACGGCCACGAGTTCGCCACCGCCGCGGGTGGTCTCACCGGCCCGCTGCTGGTGGCCCACACCCACGCCAACTGGGTGCTCAGCGACATCAAGCTGGCGGTCGAAGACGCGACCGGCGACGAACCAGTGGTGATCCTGCAGCGTCTCGGCACCGCGGAGGAAGCCATCGTGCGGACCACGTGGGCCGAACTGGACCGCACGGTGGAGGCCGACCACCTCACCTGCATCTACATCCCGCAGCTGGCCGCACCAGTGGCCGGCGAGCTGGCGCGCTTCCATCAACTGGCGCGCACGCTGCGCGAGCAGTGCCCGTGGGACCGGGAGCAGACTCACCACAGCCTGATCCGTTACCTGCTGGAGGAGACCTACGAGGTGGTCGACGCACTCGAGGCGTACGACCCGGACGACCCAGACACCGACGACGCACTGGTGGAGGAATTGGGCGACCTGCTGTACCAGATCGAGTTCCACGCGACGATCGCCGAGCAGGAGGGCCGGTTCACGATGGCCGACGTCGCTCGCGGCATCCACGACAAGCTGGTGCGCCGCCACCCGCACGTGTTCGGCGACGTGCAGGCCGACGACACCGACACCGTGCTGACCAACTGGGACGCGATCAAGCGGGAGGAGAAGGGGCGGACGTCGGTGTTCGACGGCATCGCACACTCGCAGCCGTCGTTGGCGTACGCGTACGCCGTGCAACGCAAGGCGGCGAAGGTCGGCTTCGACTGGCCGGACGTGGACGGCGCGCTGCCGAAGATCGCCGAGGAAGCCGCGGAAGTCCGCGAGGCCGCTGCCCGCGGCGATGCCGACCACCTCCACGAGGAGATCGGCGACCTGCTGTTCGCCGTCGTCAACGTCGCCCGTCACCTCGGCATCGAGCCGGAGAGTTCCCTGCGGGCCGCGACGCTGAAGTTCCGCCGCCGATTCGAGGGCGTCGAGCGCCTGGCCACCGAACGCGGCATCGACCTGCACACGGCCGGGTTGCCGGTGCTGGACGCGCTGTGGGACGAAGTGAAGCTGGCCGGCGGCTGACGCCGAGTCAGATGGAGCGCGGCGTGGAGCGCGGCTGCAACGGAGCGAACGGGCTGTCCGAGGCAGCGGGCGCCTGCTGCACCACAGGCTCCTGTGCCGCTGCTTCCGGCGCGGACGGCTGTGCGACGACCGGCTGAACGGCCGGTTCGGGGGCGGGCGCAGCAGCAGGCGCAGGGGTCTCCGTCGGGAACGTGCGGACTGCCAGCGGTGCGAACATGCTGTTGCCCGCGGGCTCGCTCGGCTGCGCGACAACGGGCTGCGCGACGACGGGCTGCGCGACGATGGGCTGCGCGACGATGGGCTGCGCCACCACGGGCTGGGCGACGACCGGCTGCGCGACCACCGGCTGCGGAACCACCAACGTGGCCGACCCTGGCGCCATCGTCGGTACCGCAGCCACCATGGCCAGGGCATCCTCACGCGGCGGCTGCACCGGCACCGGCCGGGCGGCAGGCGCCACCGCACTGCGGAAACGCTGCAGCGCTTCGGCCCGCCAATCCCGGTGGGCCTGCATTCGGTCGAGCGTGGCCGACTCCATCGAACGGGCTGCGTCGGCGGCCATCAGCACCATCAGGCCAAGAGCCAACGCACTGGCGATCATCAGCGCTGCTGCGCGGCCGAGGTCGTTGCTCGGCTTCGGGTCGGCGAGGTTGAACGTGCCGGTGAACGCTTCATGCACCAGGAACGTGAGCGCCAGCGCGATGTACCAGCGCACGAAGGGGGCCATCGACCCGCCGACTCGCTTGGCGGCGACCCCGATGGTGGCGAAGGGGATCAACATCACGACGGCCTGCGCGGCGAGCACCCCGTTGTTCTGCAGCGGGGTGCCGTCGCGGAAACCCGCCAGCACCAGTACGGCGATCGGTGCTGCCGTCCACGACAACACAGCGGATGCTCCACTGCGACCATTGCGCGAAGCCGTCGAGGCGTTGCGAACGGCGATGAACGACCACAGCACCGTAGTGACCACAGCCCCCACTGCCACCACTGCCTCGATCGCCCGCAGCCGATCGAACATCTCGCCGAAGACCTTCAACTCCGAGGCGTGCACCACCGCACGGTGACGCTGCTCGCGCCATGCCTCGGCGACGATCACGCCGTCGCCTACCTCGATCGCCGCGAGCGCGCTGATGTAGGCGAGCATTCCGGCGCGCATGGTGCGCGACGGAACCAGTTGCACGCTTGCGCTCACCGGGGCCGGCGTCATGACCGTCTATCGGCGCCCCCGCGCCGCTGCTTGAGGAATTCGGGCAACGCCTCACGGTCGGCGTGGAGTGCCATTCGCCCGCGACACGCCCGGTCGAACGACGCCATCGCCTGATACAGGCTGGCGGCGTACGCGGCGTAGAACAGCACCCAGCTGACCTGCATCACATGGGAGAACAGATCGTCCTCCAGAATCCGGCCGAGCACCGCGGCGAGCAGCGAGAACCCGACCACCACCCACGGAATGGCGATCACGCGCGTCCACGGACCAGTCGGCCCGGCCATCGCGTCGGCCGCACGGCGATATGCGCGCAGCACCCAGAAGTGAGCCATCGCCAGCATCAGCCCGGCGAACAGCACGACCACCAGCCCGGCATCGGGCTCCACCCGATCCAGCACCACCGGCGCGGCGATGGTGACGCCAGCCGACACGGCATAGCCGATCGGGGCTGACCACGGGCTGACCGACCAACGGGAGTGGCTCTGTGCGTTCAGCGCGGCGGCGACCGCCCACCAGATCCAGCCGATTCCGTAGGTGATCATGGTGGCGGCCACCAAACCGGTCAGCATCCGCCCGGCGTAGGCATCGACGGTGGTGTGCACACCCGAGACTTCCAGCCGACCGTTGTGTTCCAGCAGGATGACCCAGGCGGGCAAGGTGAGACCGAGACCGAGCGCGGCGGTGACCATTGCGCGAGGCACCATCGTGTGGTGGTAGTTCTCGCGCTCCGGCTCGGCAATGCGGCGCATGGCAGACGCCTGCTGGACCGCCTCGTCGAACTGCTCGCGGATCGGCTTGTTGTGCGGGTCGCGGCCGGTGATGCGGAAGCGGCACTCGCGGTCCCAGCCAGCGGTGGCGAGGTACACCTCGATCGGCACCCACAACGACATGGCGGCCACCATCGGGAGTGCGAACACGAACCACTCGCTGTGGGCGGCGCCGATCGCGAGACCGCCGGTGAACACGGGTAGCCAGGCCACGAGACCGAAGTGCTGGTCGACATCGTCCATGCTGCGCGCGAGCGCGCGGTAGTTGAGCGCGACGAACCCGTACGCGAGCAACGAAGCTGCCATCCACGCCGACCAGACGGCGTCGCGATGAGTGGCGACGATGCGATCGACAGCGACACCGGAGCCGGCGATCAGCACTGCGGCAAGAGGTGCGAGCACGGGTGACGGGGCGGTACGCAGCCCGGCGCGGCGAGCGTTGAGCGACGCGATCGCAGCCCACAGGCAGCCCGCCGCCAAGAGCACCGCTGCCGCAAGGCCCATCTCTTGTGTCAGCACCGGGCGCGGATGGCGCCAGTGGGAGGACCGCAGAGCGTCGACCGACGCCGCCGCGACCAGCCCGATCAGGGCGAGCAGCGCGACGACGATCGCGACCCGCAGTGCTGCGGTGGGGATCGGCGGGCGCGGCGGAGGTGGCGTGGCGAACCCGGTCGCAGCCAACACATCGGCCGGATGGCGATCGGCGACGACTCGCGGCGCAACCACGGCGGGATCGACAGCCCCAGCGGGAAACACCGGGCCATTCGTCACCGGGCCGTTCGTCATGCACTGATTATCGCCGGAAGTCACCGAGGCTGCGAACCATCCGCGCGGCTACGGTGGATTCCATGAGCGACATCGTCAGCGTCATCGGCCGCGAGATTCTTGATTCACGTGGCAACCCCACCGTCGAGGTGGAGGTCGTCCTCGACAGCGGGGCCAGCGGCCGCGCCGCAGTTCCCTCCGGCGCCAGCACCGGCGAGCACGAGGCCGTCGAACTGCGCGACGGCGGCACGCGCTACCTCGGCAAGGGCGTCGCCACGGCCGTCGGCTTCGTCAACGGCGAGATCGCCGAACTGCTCGAGGGCGTCGAGGTGTACGAGCAGCGCTACATCGACGCCGAACTGAACACGCTCGACGGCACCTCCAACAAGGGCCGCCTCGGCGCCAATGCGATTCTCGGCACCAGCCTGGCCGTAGCCCGCGCTGCGGCCGACGACCTCGGCATGCCCCTGTACCGCTACCTCGGCGGCCCCAACGCGCACGTCCTGCCGGTGCCGATGATGAACGTGGTGAACGGCGGCGTGCACGCCGACAACACCATCGACATGCAGGAGTTCATGATCATGCCGGTGGGTGCGCCCAGCTTCTCCGAGGCGCTGCGCTGGGGCACCGAGACCTACCACACGCTGAAGAAGGTGCTGCACGACCGTGGCCTGTCCACGGCCGTCGGCGACGAGGGCGGCTTCGCTCCCAACCTGGCCACCAACGAAGACGCCATCAAGATCCTCATGGAGGCCATCGAGAAGGCGGGCTATCGCCCCGGCGACGACATCGCGATCGCGATGGACCCGGCGATGAGCGAGCTCTACAAGGACGGCGCCTATCACCTCAAGGGCGAAGGCAAGGTGCTGACGCCGGCGGAGATGGTCGGTTACTGGAGCCGCATCGTCGACACCTACCCCATCGTCAGCATCGAGGACGGCATGCACGAGGACGACTGGGACGGCTGGCAGGCACTCACGCAGGCTGTCGGCCACAAGATCCAGCTGGTCGGAGACGACCTGTTCGTCACCAACGTCGCCCGCCTGCAGATGGGCATCGACCGCAAGGTGGCCAACAGCATCCTCATCAAGGTCAACCAGATCGGCAGCCTGTCCGAGACGCTCGACACGGTCGAACTGGCGACTCGTCACGCGTACAGCTCGGTGATGAGCCACCGCAGCGGCGAGACGGAAGACTCGACCATTGCCGATCTCGCCGTCGCGACCAACTGTGGGCAGATCAAGACCGGCGCACCTGCACGCAGCGACCGCGTCGCGAAGTACAACCAGCTGCTGCGCATCGAGGAACAGCTCGGCGAGTCCGCCGCGTTCCGCGGTCGCCGTGCGCTCAGCCCGCGCTGAGCGGGTGACGCCCTTCCGGCGCGTCGCCCTGCGAGACTGAGAGCATGAGTCCGAACGGCACGCGCAACTCCTCGGGGCACAAGACCTCGTCGATTCCGCGTCCCAAGGACCCCACGCGGCCGCGCGCTCGCGTCAACGACACTCGCCGCGGCGAGTTCACGCGGCCGATCCCCCGCGACAAGCAGCTGGTGCAGGGCCGCGGCAAACGCGGCACGATCGCCGTGTTCGCGGTGGTCGTCAGCGCCGCCCTGGTCGCAGCGCTGTTCGTCTTGCCGATCAAGGCCTACATGCGCCAGCAAGACGACATGGACCGCAAGCAGGCGGAGGTCGCCGCGCTGCAGCAACTGAACGCCGACCTGGCCGAAGAGGTCGCCCGCCTGCAGACCCCAGCCGGCATCGAGGAAGCCGCCCGCGAGGAGATCGGCTACGTGCAGCGCGGCGAGATGCGCCTCACCGTGCTGCCCGAGCCCGACGCCCCGATCACCATGCCCGATGGTTGGCCGTACGACACGGTCGCCGCCATCGTTTCCGTGAGGTCCAGCGGCACCATCAACCCCTGAGCACAGCCGGACGAGCGAATCGCTTGTGAGGGGACAGACGGACGCGTGAATCGCTCGTGCTAGGCTCTCAGCATGATCGAACGGAAGTTCCTTGCCGTCTGCCACGCCGCCGAGGAGCAGCGTTTCGCCGACACGCACCCGCGTTCGGCTCAACTCGCCGCCGACGCCCGGCGCAGCCTGCTGGGTGGCGTGCCGATGGCGTGGATGACCCGCTGGCCCGGTTCGTTCCCGTTGTTCTTCGACCACGCCGAGGGCGCCCGCTTCACCGACGTCGACGGCCACGAGTACATCGACTTCTGCCTCGGCGACACCGGCGCGATGACCGGCCACGGCTTGCCCCAAGTTGCCGAGGCTCTGGCACGCCAGGCGTCGCGAGGCATCACCACCATGCTGCCCAGCACCGACGCGGCGTGGGTGGGCGAAGAACTCACCCGCCGGTTCGGGCTGCCCGCGTGGCAGATGGCGATGACCGCCACCGACGCCAATCGCTTCGTGTTGCGGTTCGCTCGTTTCCTCACCGGGCGAGCCAAAGTGCTGGTCTTCGACTGGTGCTACCACGGCAGCGTCGACGAGACGCTGGTGACCCTCGACGCCAGCGGCCGGCCCGTCCCACGCGCCGGCAACATCGGCCCTCAAGTCGACCCAGCGCTCACCACGGTGGTCGTTCCGTTCAACGACGTTCCCGCACTGGAAGCCGCGCTCGCCACGGGCGAGATCGCCGTGGTACTCGCCGAACCGGCCCTCACCAACATCGGCATCGTCCTGCCCGACCCGGGCTTCCACGACGCGCTCCGCGCGCTCACCCGCAAGTACGGCACGCTGCTGGCGATCGACGAGACGCACACGATCTGCGCCGGGCCCGGTGGGGCGACGCGGGCCTGGGGGTTGGAGCCCGACCTGTTCGTCATCGGCAAGACGATCGGCGGTGGCATGCCCGCGGCGGCGTACGGCTGCACGGCGGAGGTCGCCACGCGCATCAACGCGCTGCTCAGCGACAAGAGCATCGACACCAGCGGCGTCGGCGGCACGCTCACCGGCAACGCACTGGCGCTGGCGGCCGTGCGGGCGACATTGTCCAGCACCTTGCGCGACGAGGATTTCGCACACATGGTGCCGCTCGCCACCGAGTGGGCCGAAGGCGTGCAGCGGGTGATCGACAAGTTCGAGTTGCCGTGGCACGTGCAGCAACTGGGCGGCCGCGCCGAGTACTGGTTCTGCCCGCCGCCGCGCGACGGTGCGGCGGCGGCTGCTGCGGTCGACGCGGAACTCGACGCGTTCATGCACCTGTTCGCGATCAACCGCGGCATCATGCTGACGCCCTTCCACAACATGGCGTTGATGTCACCGTTCCACACGCTTGCCGACGTGGACCGTCACACGGAGGTCTTCGCCGAAGCCGTGGCAACATTGCTGCCGTGAGTCTCACCGGTCAGGTCGCGCTCGTCACCGGAGCGGGCAGCGCAGAAGGAATCGGCTTCGCCATCGCCGCCCGCCTCGCCGCTGATGGGGCGACCGTCGTCATCTCGTCCACGACCGAACGTGTCCACCAGCGCGTTGCCGAACTGCGCTCCGCCGGAGGGCAGGCCATCGGGGTGGTGCACGACCTGATGCGGCCGGGGGCTGCTGCAGCGCTGGTGGAGGCTGCGGTCGCCGTGAAGGGCCACCTCGACATCTGCGTGAACAACGCTGGGATGGTCGCGATCGGCGACTCCCTGGCCGACGCAACGCTCGACGACACCACGGACGATGCATGGCACGCCGCCCTTGAGCGCAACCTCACCACCTGCTTCGCCGTCACTCGTGCGGTTGTTCCGCACATGCGGGCCAACGGCTACGGCCGTGTGGTCAACATTGCCAGCACGTCAGGTGCGGTGCAGGCGTTCGTCGGTGACGTCGGCTATCACGCCGCCAAGGCGGGGATGGTCGGCTTCACACGTGCCGTCGCCCTGGAGACCGCGGCGGCCGGCATCACGGTCAACGCAGTAGCTCCCGGCTGGATTCACACCGCCTCTTCGTCGGAGGTCGAGCACCGCGCGGCGGCGTTGTCCCCGGTCGGTCGACCCGGGCGCCCGGAAGAGGTCGCCGCCGCCGTGCGTTTTCTGGTCGACCCGCTCGCCGGCTTCACCACCGGGCAACTGATCGTCGTGGACGGTGGCAACTCGCTGCCGGAAGACAGAGCGTGGCGACCGTGAGCAGCGAGCGGGTGGTACTGGTCACGGGCGCGGCCGGGGGCATCGGCGGTGCCGTCGCCCGCCGCTTCCTCGACGGTGGCTGGTTGGTCGTCGCAACCGATGTCGCACCCGTCGCATCCGCGGACGAACGGCTGCTGCCGATCGTCGCCGACCTGCGCGACGTCACTGCCGCACGCGCTGCCGTCGAACGAGCAGCTGCATGGCACGACCGCCTCGACGCGGTCGTCAACGCGGCAGGTGTCTGGACGGAAGGTCGCGCCGACGACACGACGGAGGCCGAGTGGGATCTCGTCCTCGGCGTGAACCTGAAGGGCCTGTACTTCATCACCTCCGCCGCCATCCCGCATCTCGAACGCACCAGCGGCTGCGTGGTCAACCTGTCCAGCGACGCCGGCCTCCAGGGCAACGCCGGCGCTGCGGTGTACTGCGCATCGAAGGGCGGCGTGTCCATCCTCACCAAGGCGCTCGCGCTCGAGCTCGCCCCGCGGGGCGTGCGCGTCAATGCCATCTGCCCTGGCGACGTCGACTCACCCATGCTGCACGGGCAGGCACGCCTGTTCGGCGGCGATGCTCCCCAGGCGTACCTCGATCGCCTGCTCGGCGGATACCCGCAGGCCGACAGGGCTCGTTTCGTGCGACCCGAGGAGGTGGCCGAGTTGGTGTGGTACCTGTGTCAGCCGGCCGCAGCACCCATCACCGGTGCCAACTTGTCGATCGATTTCGGCCTGTCGGCCGGAATCGTGTGACACTTCTCCCTCATGGCCGCCACGCCGCTCGACCCGACCGACCGCCAACTGATCGAAGCGCTGCAGCGCGACGGCCGGGCAAGTTACGCCGATCTTGCAGAGCTCGTGGGCCTGTCCCCCGCCGCAACTCGGTTGCGCGTGCAGCGCTTGCTCGACGCCGGCGTGGTGCAGGTGGTGGGCGTCACCGACCCGCTGGCCCTCGGTTACCCGGTGATGGCCGCGCTGGGCGTGCGGGTGGACCGCAACGTGCGCGACGTCGCCGACCGCATCGCAGGGATCGGCGGGGTCATCTACGTGGTGTTCACTTCCGGTTCGTTCGATCTCCTGGTGGAGGTGCTCTGCGAGGACTCGGCGCGCCTGCTGGCCGTGATCGACGACGAGATCCGCTCCATCCCGGACGTGCGCAGCGTCGAGAGCTTCACCTACTTCGGCATCCACACTCACCGCTTCGTCTGGGGAACACGCTGAGTCACCCTTGACTCTTTCTGTTTGGCTCACCTAACATTCATCACATGGGTGCTGCCTTCCTGATCACGTTGCGCGAAGGGCTGGAGATCTCCATCGTCCTCGCGATCCTCGTCTCCTACCTCGTCAAGACCGACCGCCGACGCGACACGACCGCGGTGTGGTGGGGTTCAGCGGCGGCGGCCCTCG
>CAZREK010000074.1:0-9487 GCA_964598965.1 uncultured Bifidobacterium sp.
CTATTGCTTGTTCTAAATTGTTTGGATTGGCTTTCACTAGGTCTTTTAAATCAAAATAGACCTCATCAGAAACCCCATTGTCCAATAAAATATCTACAAATTGAAGTGAGTTAATTGGAGTAGGGCCTGCCGTTCTTCACGCCGTTGCACGCTCCTGGCGCACTGCTCGATGTCTATGCGCCGGTGCAGGACGACGGCCGACCGGTTGCCGAGGTGATCGCCGAGGTCATCCGCCCGCCGATGTTCCCCGTCGGTGTGGAACAACTGCCGGGCACCCTGCGCTTCCACGACACGGCCGACACCGTGTTCGAGATCGGCGACATCCAGGTGACCGCCCGCCTGGTGCCCCACGCGGGTCCGACACTCGGGTTCCGCGTTGAGTGGCAGGGCCACACCGTCGCCTACCTCAGCGACGTGCAGGAGCCCAGCGACGGCTCTCAGTCGGTTAGCGACGCCGCCCACGCGATTGCGCACGGCGTCGACCTGCTCATCCACGACTCGCAGTACACGCCGGAGGAATTCGCTGTGAAGAGCACGTGGGGGCACTGCACGTTCGACTACGCACTCGCCGTCGCGGAACAGTGTCACGTGGGCACGCTGGCGTTGTTCCACCACGACCCGGCGCGGACCGACGAAGCGCTCGATGCCCTCCGCCCGCACGCGGCGGCCGCTGCAGCGGCGGGTGGGTATCAGGCCTTCATCGCCGCCGAGGGCATGACGGTCACGGTCGGCTGAACCGATGAGCGTCGTCGGAGTCGTTGCGGCGGTGCTCGTCGCGATCGTGTTCCTCGTCGCCGGCGTCAGCAAGACTGCGGCGCCGGATCGCTGGCGATCGGAAGCGGCCGGAATGGGCGTCCGCGGGTTGCTGGTGACGGTCACCCCCTGGGTGGAATTGGTGGTCGGCGCCCTGCTCGCTGTCCAGTTCCAGCGTCACGTGGTGGCGTGGTGCGCGGTCGCCCTGTTGATCGCGTTCACCGTGCTGCTGTTGGTGCGTCTCGCCCAGGGCCGGCGGCCGGTGTGTGCCTGCTTCGGCAGCCTCAGCCAGCGCCCGATCGGGGCCGTGCACGTGGTGCGCAACGCCGTCTTCCTAGCCCTCGCCGTCACCGCCGCGCTGGCCTGATCAGCGCAGCGTCACCAGCAGGAAGCTGAGAATGCGGGCCTCGTCGCGCCACGCGTCGTAGCGGCCGCTGGGCCCGCCGTGCCCGGCACCCATCTCGCAGCGCAACAGCAGCGGCCCGCTGCCGGCGTTCACGGTGCGCAGCTTGGCCACCCACTTGGCCGGTTCGTGGAAGCCGACGCGCGGATCGTTCAGCCCGGCGGTCACCAGCAGTGCTGGGTACTCGCCCGGCCCGGTGTTGTCGTACGGCGAGTAGGACAGGATGTACTCCGCGAACTCCTCGCTGCGCGGATCGCCCCATTCCTCCCACTCGGTGACCGTGAGCGGCAGCGAGGGGTCCGACATCGTGGTGACGACGTCCACGAACGGCACTTCCGCCACGGCCGCGCGGAACATCGCGGGATGGCGGGTGACGCACGCGCCGACGAGCAAGCCACCAGCGCTGGCGCCTCGGATCGCGACGCGGTCGGCCGCGGCGATGCCGTGGTGCGTGAGGTGCTGCACGCAGGCGATCGTGTCGTCGAACGTGTTGCGCTTGTGCAGCAGGCGACCCTGCAGGTACCACTCGCGGCCCAGTTCGCCGCCACCCCGAGGGTGGGCCAGCGCCCACACCACACCGCGATCCAGCAGCGAGAGGCGAGCGACCGAGAACCACGGCGGTGTCGACGCTTCGTAGCTGCCGTAGGCGTAGACGACGAGCGGCGCGCCGCCGGCGGCGAGGTCGGCACGGTGGACGATGTCGACGGGCACCTTGGCACCATCGGCGGCGGTCGCCCAGTGACGGGTGCTGGTGTAGGCGGAGAGATCCACGCCCGGCACGGGGGTGCGCTTCAGTTCCGTCCGCTCGCCCGTGTGCACGTCGGCGGAATACACCGTCAGCGGTCGCGTCAGCGACTGCATCGTGAAGCGGACCGAGGAGGTGTCCCACTCCGGGTTGGCGTCCAGCTCCAGGTCGTGCGGCTCCTGCGCTCCGTCGATGAAGCGCTCAGTGCCGTCGCGGAAGACGATGCGCAGCCGAGGCTGTGCATCGGCCCACTCGTGGATGACGAGGTGCTCGGCGAACGCCTCGACCGAGGTGATCCTGCGCCCGGCGCGGTGCGCGATCAGCTCAGTCCATGCAGCTGGGTCGGCGGCCGGGGCGCTCATGACGCGGAAGTCGGTGGCCTCGAGGTTGGTGAGCACCACCCACGAGTCGCCCCAGTGGTCGACGCTGTACTCGACGTCCGGGCGGCGCGGCACCACGACCCGGGCAGGCTGTTGCGGCTCATCGGCAGGAATCAGCCACACCTCGGAGCTGGTCTTGCTCGCGCTCTCGATCACGATCCACTCGCCGCTGCGGGTGAGGTCGATGCCGACGTAGAACCTCTCGTCGGGTTCGTCGAAGACCACCACGTCGTCGGACTGTGCCGTTCCCAAGCGGTGCCGCCACACCGTGCACGGGCGCATCTGCTCATCGGCAGTGACGTAGAAGACGACGGAGGAATCGGCCGACCATGCCGTGCCGCCCCACGTCGTGTCCTCCAGCGTGTCGGGAAGATCGGTGCCCGTCCCGAGGTCGCGGATGCGCAGGGTGTACATCTCACTGCCGTCGACGTCGCTGCTCCAGGCGAGCAGGCGGTGATCCGGGCTGATGTCGAACGCGTTCAGCGAGAAGTATTCGTGCCCCGCCGCTTCGGTGTTCTCGTCGAGCAGGACGACCTCGGCCGCGCGTTCGCGGGCTGTACCGCGGCAGTGAATCGGGTAGCTCTGACCCTCCTCTGTGCGCGTGACGTACCACCACGGCCCCTTGCGGACGGGTGCGCCGAGGTCGGTCTCTTGCACTCGCGACCGGATCTCGTCGAAGACCGTGTCCACCAGCGAGCCGTGCTCGGCGAACCATGCGTCGGCGAAGGTGTTCTCGGCCTGGAGGTAGGCGATCGTGTCCGCATCGTCGCGGTCCCTCAGCCAGGCCCACGGATCGTGCGCTCGGCCGGTCGGCCGCTCCCAGTAGTGATCGACACGCTTGGCGATGGGCGGCTGCACGGCGGCCAGGGTAACGTTCGCCACCGAATGCGGGTGTGGATCGACCAAGACCTGTGCACCGGTGACGGGCTGTGCGTGGACCACTGCCACGATGTGTTCACCCTGCTGGAGGACGGCATCGCCTACGTGGTGCAGGCGGACACCGTGCTCAACGATCCCGGTGGCTCACGCAGCATCGCTGCCGTGGAGCAGCGTCACGAGCAGAAGGTGGTCGACGCCGCGCTGGCGTGCCCTGGTGAGTGCATCTTCATCGAGACCGACACCACTGTGGATCCCTCACACATCGCTCACACTCGTGCGGCATCATCGAGTCGTGGATGAGTTCGCCCGAGTCGCTTGGCTGCATCGCCGTGCCGGTTTCGGTCTGCCGGCCGACCAGCTTCGCCAGGCCGCCGCTCGCGGCGCGGAGGCGGAACTCGCTGGGCTGATGGCGGTCGGGCCGCCGGTCGAGGACCCGTGGGACGACAACCAGCTGCCGATCGAGGCGAACAACGGCGACGCATCGCGCTACGCCATCCGGACCTGGGTGGAGGCGATGGTCGCCACCACGACGCCAGTGGCCGATCGGATGGCATGGGTCTGGCACGGCCACTTCGTCAGCGGTCTCGACAAGGTGCGGATCGCGCGTTTGATGGTGGAGCAGGTTCGCCTGTTCCGTCGCAGCGGGCTTGGGTCGTTGCGCGACTTGGCCAGGGCGCTGACGATCGACCCGGCGATGCTGGTGTACCTGGACCTGCGCACCAGCACCGGCGCGGAGCCGAACGAGAACTACGCGCGTGAGCTGCTGGAGTTGTTCATGCTGGGCGAGGGCAACTACACCGAGGCCGACGTCCAAGCGGGTGCCGCGGCGTTGACCGGCTGGACGCTGGACCGGGAAGCGGGAGCGGTCAAGTTCCGCCCACGACGTCATGACGACTCTGCGCAACGGTTCCTCGGTGCAACGGGTGTGCACGACCTGGACACCGTGATTGACGCGGTCATGGCGCACGAGGCGATGGCTCCCTGGATCGCGGGCACGGTTGCCCTTGAGCTGTTGGGCGTCGCCGATGCAGCGACGGTCGATGCGCTGGCGCGGGAATTCATCGCCAGCGCTCATGACCTGTCCGCGCTGGTGCGGGCGACGCTGCAGCGTGGACTGGATGGTGTGTCGGCGCCGATCGTCCTCGGGCCGCTACCGTGGTACGTGATCGCCCGGCGCGTCACCGGTGCCAACCCACCGGTGCGGCGGGTGCAGCCCTTGCTGCGCGCCACCGGGCAGCTGCCGATGCTGCCCCCGAACGTGGCCGGTTGGCCGGGGGGCCGAGCATGGTTCTCCTCCAGCAGCCTGGTGGCGCGGGCCAACCTGGCAGCGGTGTTGGCGGAGGCGACACCGGACGGAGAGGTGCTGGACGCTGCCCATACCGACGACCTCGGTGCCTTGGCCGAAGCCCTGGGGATCGCGGCGTTCTCCGAGGTCACGACCGATGCGTTGTCGCTTGCTACCAAAGGCCCCGACCGCTTGGCCATTGCGCTGATCTCCCCGGAGTTCGTGATCTCATGAACCACCACGCGCGCCACGCAGCGCGTCTCACCGCGCACGGACGGATCGACCGTCGCCAGTTCCTCGGGCTCGGCGCCGGCCTTGTCGCAGCGGGCCTTGCCGGTTGCGACGACGACAATGGTGGCGCAGTCCCCACCAGCACCGGCTCGTCGGTGGCCTCGACCAGTGGCTCGACCTCGGCCCCGGTGCTGACCCCCACGCGTCGGTTGGTGGTGGTGCAACTGAACGGTGGCAACGATCTGCTCAACACCTTGCCGCCCGCGTCGGGCCGCTACCGCGACCTGCGGCCGACTCTGGCGGTGCCGGAGAGCGAGGTCGTCGCGCTCGGCGGTGTGGCCGATTGTGGCCTGCACCCCAGCCTCGCGGGTCTCACCAGCTTCTGGGATGCGGGACAGTTGGCCGTCCTGCGCGGCATCGGCTTCCAGAACCCGAACCGATCGCACTTCGTCTCCATGGACCGTTGGTGGCGTGCCGACGACGTGACTGCACCCGGCTGGTTGGGGCGTGTGCTGGATGGCGTGCCCGACCCGGCGCCGCTGTACGCCACCGCGCTCGGCGCCGCCGCCCCGCTGTTGAATGGCACCACGTTCTCGCCGACGGTCGTGACCAGTGCCGGTGCCTTCAGCTGGGTGGGTGTCGACTCGCACAGTGTGCTGGCGTTGGCCGGCGGTCGGGCGGACGGGGAGGACGACCTGGCCGCTGGGCTCCGCGCCGCGTACGGACGGGCGGCGTCTGCCGTCGACGACTTCGCAGCCGTGGCCAGCGGGGTCGAGGACACCGCGAGCGGCACGGTCGAACTGCTGCCCAGCCGCGAGGGCACGGCCACGATCGGTGAGGGGCTGGCGATCGCTGCCGAGCTGTTGACCGCATCGGTGGGTACTCAGTTCGTCGTGGTGAGCGCATCAGGGTTCGACACCCACTCCGGTCAGGACACCACGCATCGTCGGCTGCTCGCCGACCTCAACGACGGCTTGGTGTCGTTCTTCCAGGCGATGAACGGTGCTGGTCTTGGCGACGACGTGCTGGTCGTGACCACCAGCGAGTTCGGCCGCCGTGCGGCGGAGAACGGAAGTGGTGGCTGTGACCATGGCGCGGGCGGGTTGTCGCTGGTACTGGGTTCGGCGGTACGCGGCGGGATCTACGGGGAGGTCGACCTCGACAACCTGCTCGACGGCGACGTCCGCCCGACGGTCGATCCGACCGCGCTCTACACCACCTGCCTCGATTGGGTGGGTGCCGACGCGGCGTCGCTGCTGGGACGCCGCGACGACTCGCTGAACCTGTTGGCCGGGTAGCGCGTCAGGCGGTCGCGATGGCCGCCAGCAACTCGGCCAACTCATCGGGCGCGCTGAGCATCGGGCAGTGATCGGCGGCGAGCGTGTACACGTGGGTGCACGAGGCGGCCATCGCATCCTGGTGACTCAGGGGTACGCACAGGTCGTGGGTGCAGCGCACATAGGCCGAGGGCGCTGTGGTCGCACCGTCGCCCTCCACCGCCTGCACGAAGGAGGCGACGGGCTGCGGCTCGATACGTGCCGCGGCCGCATGTTGCATCAGTGCAGGGGCGTTGCCGTACAGAGCCGGGATGGCCGCCAGCGGGTCGAGCAGCAGCAGGTCACCCTCCCGGCGGCGCGCCGTCCCGAGCAGCGACGGCGGTTCCTCCGGGACATCGACCAGCGCCGTGATACGGCGCATGGAGTCGCCGTGGTGGAGCACGAAGGCGGCGACGTACACGAGCGACGCGACATGCGACGTCCAGGCTGCCGCCTGGCTGACGACCGCGCCGCCGTAGCTGTGGCCGACCAGCACGACCTCGTCACTCGTTCTGTCGGCGAGCCGATCGACGGCTGCCGCCACGTGGCGGGCATCGCCGTGCAGGTCGGTGAACGGCTCGGTGGAGGCCCCGTGCCCCGGCAGGTCGAGTGCGTACGAGGGGACGCCGCGAGCGTCGAGCGCCGCCTGTAGTCCGGCCCACGACCAGCCGCCGTGCCAGGCGCCGTGCACGAGCAGGATGGGCTTCATGCCGCCACCACGTTGCGCCGGGTGCGCAGGATGCGGCGGACGTCGCGCACAGTGAGTGCCACCACCAGCGTCGCGAGCAGCACGCCCCAGAGCAGCACGATCCGCTTGACCCCTTCGAACGTGGCGCTGTTGGCCTCCGTGATGGCACGGAAGGCGCTCACACGCGCTGCGTCGGCCTCGCCCGCAGCGAAGGCGTGCTTGGCATCGGTCAGACGCTCGTCGAGATCGCTGGAGATCAGGCCGATGGTGTCGATCACGCCGCCCGTCTCACGCTCGGCCGTGATCGCACGGGCGAGTTCGTCGGCGACAGCGGAGAGCGATCGCGCCTCGTTGGCGAGGTCGGCGAAGTCGTCGGGCGTCGCAGCTTGGGTGTAGGCCGCGGCGATGGACTCGGGAACTTCCACGCCCGTGCCGTCCAGCGCGGCGCGCAGCTGGTCGATCGCGTCGAGTGTGTCATCGGCGGCCGCGATCAGGTCGGTGGCGACGGCGAAGTCCCACTGTGCCATCGCGGTGCGCACGGCGAGCGGTGGTGCAAGTTCGCCGCCGCGGTCCCTGAGCGCCACGTACTCCGCTCGGGCGGCGGGCCGCGCATCGAGCGGGGCACCTTCAGCGACATCGACGAACGGTGTCAGTGCCGCTTGCGCAGTGGTGGTTGCACCGTGCTCCTCCACCAGGTCGAGGAAGTCGCGCCAGGTCAGCGGTTGGGAGGCCTCGACGCCGTAGGCCGAGACTCCGGCCACGACGTCGGTCAGCACTGCCGCCATCACATCGTCGCCGAGTGTGTCGCGCAGGTCGTTGATCACTGCTGCCGCGCTGTCCTCGCCCGACGGAACCCCGGCGTACGAGTCGGCCAGGCCGTCGGCCAGCCAGGCGTCGGCGAAGTGATCGCTGCCGAACCATGCGACCGCGAGGCCGCGACGCAGCGACACCTCGTCGAGTTGCTCGCCGACCGGAGCGACCCCCGGAGTGGTCGGCCACGCGACTGCGTCCGAGCTGCCCGGCGAGTAGGTCTCGCGCACGGTCATCGCCGCAGTCAACGGCCAGGGCACACCGATTGCGGATTCCAGTGCGGCGACTGCGTCGGGCAACTGCGCGCTGGCCCACTCGGCCCAGTCGTCGTCGCCCGGTTGTGCGACCAGCAGGAACTGGTGGCCGTCGGCACTGACGGTGGTCCCGGTGTCTTCACCTGCGTGGGCCGACACGACCACGCTGAACGTGGTGGGGTCCTTGATCGGGCCCCTGACGTACGTGGTCGTGGTGCCCTGTTCGGTGGCGGTCCACCCGTCGGACAGCGAGTCCGGGGTGAAGGTCGTCGGCAACTCGACGGTGATGCTGGAGCCACCGGCGCGGCCGGCACCCCACGCAACGAAACCGACGGCGTCGTCGCTGACCCTGGCGGGGGCCGACGAGCGCGGGGCGCCGGCGGGAAGGTCGTAGGTGAGCTCCAGCCCGTCCTGCCGTCCGTATTGGAGGCACTCCTGCAATTCGACCTGCAGCAGCGTCTCGGTTGCATCGGGCGCCGAAGTGAGTACCTGGAACTTCAGCGGCACGATCCTGTCCAGCACACGAGTGTTGGCGGCCCCGACCGGGAAGCGCAGTTGGAACTGTTCGAGACACGCGCGGTCGCCGTACGCGCCGTCGTTGAGCACCCTGAGATGAGCGGTGACGTGAACGGTTCGCTGTGCAACGTCGACTCGGTACGTGTAGTCGGTGTGCTGCACGGTGGCGAACTGGTCATCGGCCGCGGCAACGTTGGTTGCCGAGGCACCGACGAGCGCAGCCGTCAGCAATCCGATCGCCGCTGGCGCCGATCTCCTCACGACTCGCCGGTGTTCCCGTCATCGACGAGGGTGTCGTCGCTGGGCTCCGTGTCGGCGCCCTCCAGGCGGTGCGAACGGCGACGTCGGACGATCACCCAGATTGCTGCGCCGAGCACGAGGAGGGCGCCAGACACTGCGGCGACCCGGATCAGGCCGTCGCGCGTCGCGTTGTCCAGCCCATCGACCGCTTCCTGCGCCTTCGCTCGAGCCGTTGCCATGTCGCCTGCCTCGAACGCAGCCCGAGCTTCGGCGAGGATCTTGTCGAGGTCGGTGCCCAGCAGGCCGAGCTTCTGCATCGGCGTGCGCGGGTCGTCGAGGCGTCGAGTCGCGTCGGCGATCATTTCCGCCGTGCGCTGCGCGTCGTCGAATTCCGCGGCCACCGACGCCAACGGCCCTTCGCTGGCCTCATAGGCCGTCTGCAACGCGGTGGGCATCGTCATGTCCAACGCCTGCAGTGTTGCCTGCAGTTGGTCGCGCTGGTCGAGCACGCTGTTCGCGTCGGCGATCTCTGTCGCCGCTGTCGCGAAGTCCCAGCCGTCCATGGCGTGACGGACCACGGCAGGGGGCGCCCACTGATCACCGCGCTCGGCGAGGTCCTGGTACGCAGCACCTGCCGTCGCGCGATCCGTCAGCGACTGCAAGTCCGTTGCGTTGACCACGAATGCGGTGAACAAGTCGCGTGCCCGTTGCGACCCGCCGACGTTCTCCAGAAGGTCGAGGAAGTGCCGCCAGTCCGTCGTCGGGTTCCACGACTCAGGTTCCTGGTTGCCGGGATACGCGGTCGATCCGGCTGCGACGGCAGCGAGTACCTCGCGCATGGCGTCGACGCCGATCTCGTCGGTCAGCGCGGCGATGACTGCGTAGGAGGTGGCGTATCCGTAGGCCTCGCGGGCCGACGAGCCATTCGTCAGCGAATCGGGGTCGGCCCACTCGTTGAGCGCGATGTAACCGGGGTCGGTGTTCGGC
>CAZREK010000075.1:0-9474 GCA_964598965.1 uncultured Bifidobacterium sp.
AGCGTTTCGCCCGGCGCGCTACGGACGATGGCATGGTGGTCGCCACCACCACCAACGAGGTCTCGGGACTTGGGCTCGCCGTTCAGGTGTTCGATGTCCGCGGACCGGTGGAGCAGCGCGTGGCCAATGTTCTGGACCGGTACCGGCACACCAGCCGAAGGCTGGCGCTCATTCGCGGGCTGGTGCCGGCGATCTACAGCGGGCTCGCGTACCTTGCGCTCGTCGGGGCAGTCGGAGTCGCGAGCCTCAGTGAGACCGCCAAGCTCACGTCGCTCGGCGCAGTGATGCTCGTCATGCTGCGTTCGCTCGGCTACGGCCAGCAGTTGCAGAACTCCTATTCGTCAATCCACTCCTCGCTACCTGCGGTGCGAGACGTGCTCGCCGAAATCAACCACTACGAGCAAGCTGCGGCAAGCGTGTGGGGCATCAGCTTCGAGCAGGTCTGCCCGCTCGAGCTTCAGTCGGTCACCTTCCAGTATGTCGAGGGTCAGCCGGTGCTGCGCGATGTTTCTGTGACGGTGCTTGGCGGCGAGATGGTTGGGGTGGTCGGGCCCTCAGGCAGCGGTAAGTCGACACTGGTGCAGTTGCTGCTCGGTCTTCGTGAACCCACCCAGGGTCGGGTTTGTGCAGCTGGCATCGACATTCGCGAGCTGCGCCACTCCGATTGGGCCCGCAAGGTGACGTTCGTTCCTCAGGCCCCGGTGCTCATCAATGGAACCATCGCAGACAACGTTCGCTTCTACCGTGAGGGCATCTCCGACGCGTTGGTGGAGAAGGCGGCCCGCATGGCGGGTTTGCACGATGAGATCATCGCCTTTCGTGATGGGTACCTGCATCAGGTCGGCGACCGAGGTGGCAACCTCAGCGGTGGTCAGCAGCAACGTCTTTGCATCGCTCGCGCGCTCGTGGGCAAGCCAGAGGTGCTGATCCTCGACGAACCCACAAGTGCGCTGGACGCGCAGTCGGAAGCCATCATCCGCGAGAGCCTGGATGGTCTGCGCGGCGCGATGACGATCATCGTCATCGCCCACCGGTTGTCCACCATCGAGCAGTGCGACCGAATCATGATCATTCAAGACGGTGCCGTTGCCGCCTTCGACACCCCTCAGGCGCTCCGCGAATCAGCCAACTTCTACGCCGACGCGGTGCGCCTCTCCGGCTTGACCTGACCCGGCGGTAACCCGGTCGAAACTGGGGGTGTGGGACCTGCCTCACGCATCTGTTCCCGTTGGTGGTGCCTGGTGGGGTGGTGTTGATCGACGACTACGGCACGTGGGATGGATGCACCCGTGCGGTGCACCAGTACTTGGCGGACCAACAGCGTCCGGAGCCGATCGAACGGACCCGTTCCGGCGTCGCCTACCTCATCAAGCGTTAGGTGCGCGTCCCGCTGTCGGTGTTGAGCCACTCTTGGAACATCAACGTGTTCCACAGCGCGCGGGTGTAGTTGTGACGGCCCGCGCGGTGCGCCTTCCACAGCCGCTGCACGGCAACACGGTCGAGGTGGCCGTGCGCGAGGGCCTCGGCCGACAGGAGGTCGTCGGCCCACTCTCGCAGCGGACCGCGCAGCCACGCTGCGATCGGTAGTCCGAACCCGGCCTTGGGGCGCTCGGTCAACTCGGGTGGCACGTACCGCGCCAACACTTGGCGCAGCACCCACTTGGTCACGCCGTCGCGGATGAGCACGTCCTTGGGCAGGTTCCACGCCAGCTCGGCGATGCCATGGTCCAGGTAGGGCATTCGAGTCTCGAGGCTGACGGCCATCGCCGCCCGGTCGACCTTCACGCAGATGTCGTCGGGGATGTAGACCAGCGCATCGAACCGCATCATCCGGTCGACGACATCGGCATCGAGTTCGTCGGCGGGGACCACGTCACGGAACAGGCGGCGGGCTTCGAACGCGTGGCCGTTCACCAACTGTCGGCGCGGGTCCGAGCCGAACACGTTCAGGTACACGTCGTCCGAGTTCGTCGCGGTCAGCAACAACGCTGCCTGGTGCACCGCGTCGCCCAGTCCCGGCCTGACCCGGTCGTAGGTCTTGGCCGAGATCGATCGAAGCGTTGCTCGTCCGCTGGCAGCCAACCAGTGCGGCACGTGGCGAACGCGCGAAGCAACCCTGGGCGCCAGTGTGTATCGCCGGTAACCACCGAACAGCTCATCGCCGCCGTCGCCGGAGAGCGCCACCGTGACATCCGCTCGGGCCATGCGCGCGACGAGGTGGGTGGGAATCTGCGAGGCATCGGCGAACGGCTCGTCGTACATCGACCCCAGCCCGGGGATGACCTCGCGCGCTTCCGCCGGCGTCACCTTCAGCGAATGATGATCCGTGCCGAGGTGCGCGGCCACAGCCTTCGCATGCACGGATTCGTCCAGCCCGCGATCCTCTGGAATGCCGATCGTGTACGTCTTGAGGGGCCGCGACGAGAGCGCCTGCGCCAAGGCGACGATGGTGGACGAGTCGATACCGCCGGACAGGAACGCGCCGACTGGCACATCGGCCACCAGCTGGCGGGCGATCACTTCGCGCAGATTGTGATCCAACGACTCGATGGCCTCGAAGTCGCCAACGGTGCGAGTCGTGCGGCTGGGGAGGTGCCAGTACTGCTCGGGCTCGGGCAGCGTGCCGTTGGTGACGTCTGCGGGACGAATCGTCACCAAGCTGGCCGACGGCAGCTTCTTCGTTCCCGCCCAGATCGACATCGGTGAGGGCACGAACGAGGCGTACATGTAGGCCGCCAGAGCGTCACCGTCGATGTCTGCCCGGAAGGACGGGTGTGCCCGCAGCGCCTTCAGCTCGGACCCGAACAAGAGCGTTCCTTGATGAAGGCCGTAGTACAGCGGCTTCTCACCACGCCGGTCGCGCGCCAACGTCAGACTGCGCTCGCGGTGGTCCCAGAGCGCGATAGCGAACATGCCATGCACGCGCCGCAGCGTCTCCGGCAACCCCCACCGGTCGAAGGCGGCGAGCATCACCTCGGTGTCGGAGGTGCCGTGCCACGGCACGTCGGGAAGCTGTGTGCGCAGCTCGCGGTGGTTGTACACCTCGCCGTTGAACACCACCGTGTAACGCCCACCGTGTGACGTCATCGGCTGCATGCCGGCGGCAGTCAGGTCGACGATGGCGAGCCGCTGGAACCCGAACGCCAATCCCTCGCTCTCCACCACCAGCGCGTCGTGAGCGTCGGGGCCGCGATGGACGATCGTGGCGGACATTGCCCGAACCTGCTCGGCGAGCACCTGCGCTCGCACACCAGGTGAAAGGCAGCCGACGATCCCGCACATCGGTGGCGACACTATCAGTGGTCCCGCACCACGCAGCGTGCAGTCCTTCGAGCAGCGAATCTCGATGGGTAGGGTGCGTCGCATGATGCCGGAAGCGCGGCCCGCACATAGACCCGAAGCCGCCGCGTTCCGAGCCGACATCGAGGGCCTTCGAGGCATCGCTGTCCTCGCCGTGGCGTTGTTCCACCTTCGACTGGCGTCGGTCAGCGGCGGGTTCGTGGGCGTCGACGTCTTCTTCGTGATCTCCGGGTTTCTCATCACCCGCCAGCTGTCAGTGTCGGTGGAGAGCGGGCACGCCCAGCTGCCGCAGTTCTGGGCGCGACGACTTCGACGACTCGCCCCCCTCCTGGTCCTGACCATCGCCGCCACTCTCGCCACGGCGCTCGTGGTGTATTCACCGCTGGAGTGGCGTCGGATGGCAGAGGATGCTGGCGCGGCCACGATGTACGTGCCGAACATCGTGTTCGCTCGCAGAGGAACCCAGTACTTCCAGGCCGCCGAGAGTCCGTTCCTGCATCTTTGGTCGCTCGGGGTCGAGGAGCAGTTCTACCTGATCTGGCCGACGGTGATCGCCGTGACGGCGGCCATCGCACGGCGACGCCGCCTGCGCGTCAGGATGTGTCTGGCCACAGTGATCGGGGCGACAACCTTGCTGTCGTTCCTCGTTGCGCTCGTGCTGACCGCCCGAGGTACGCCCTGGTCGTTCTTCAGTCCCATCTCCCGGGCATGGGAATTCGGCCTCGGGGCCCTCGTCGCCGTGATCGGCGCCGACCGGCAGCTCCCGCGACACGTGAGCGTGCTCGCGGGGTGGGCCGGCGGACTCGCCGTCGTGGCGTCGTCGCTGTGGTTCGATGGCTATACGCCGACTCCAAGTTGGAGCACTCTCGTACCGACGGTCGGCACAGCGGCGCTGCTGATCGGCCCAACTTCAAGCGGTCGCTGGACGTTCGCGCGATGGGTGTCGATCGCGCCGCTTCGCCAGCTCGGTCAGGTCAGCTACGCGTGGTACCTCTTGCACTGGCCTGCGATCGTCCTCGCCGAAGCGGCGTTCATCGAGCCTTCCGACTGGGTTCGTTGGGCTGCCGCGGCAGGATCGCTGCTCGGCGCTCACCTCATCACCCGGTGGGTGGAGGCTCCGATCAGGCGACATCCCACGCTCGCCCAGCCGAGAGTTGTCTACACGCTGGCGCTCGGGGCGTCGCTCTCACTCCTCGTCACCTGTTTGGGCGTGACGACATGGGCGGACAGCCGGCTGCAGGATCCGTTCCTGGCGCACCTCGCCGAGGTGCGCGACTCGCGCAGCAGCGCCGGCTCCGCGGACTGTGTCGATGACGAGGTCGCCCCCGGATTGGTCGAGTGTGTGTACGGCGACCGGTCCAGCGACACCACCGTCATGCTGGTCGGGGACTCGCACGCCGCTCAGTGGGCGCCCGCCGCCGAAGCTGCGGCACAACAACTGCACCTTCGCCTCATCGTGCGCAGCTACGGCGGCTGCCCGGCGCCGCAGATCTTCGTGCGCCGAACCGGCTTCGACGATGCATCGACCGCGTGCCTCGCCTTCCGGGAGCGCACATTCGCACTCATCGGCGCGGTGAAGCCTGCTGCCGTGGTAGTGGGGGGCGCCGATTTCACGTCGCGCCTGCTGAACGCGCCGAGCGGAAGCCCGCTGACCCAGAAGGAAGCGGTCGATGCGTTCGAAGCCGCTCTCGCCGACCTGGTGGCGATCGTCCGCGACACGGGCGGTGAGGTCGGCCTTGTACTCGACAACCCAACGCAGGAGACGGATCCGCTGGAGTGTCTGGCCAGAGGCAGTACTGTCGCACACTGCTCGGTCTCGTCAGCGAAGGCGCTCAGCAAGAGCGGAGCATTCCTGGATGCAACCCGTCGTGTCGCGGCGGCCAAATCGCTGCCCCTGTTCGATTCGTTCGACCTTGTGTGCGACGATCGGGTGTGCCCCGTCGCCATCGGCGACCTCGTGGTGTATTCCGATCTCGGGCACCTCTCGAGGGAGTTCACCCTCAGCACGGCGCCGGAGTTCGCGCGATTCATCTCCGACGTGCTCGCCCAGGACTGACGGCCGCCTGCTGAGCAGTTCCACGTGGTGCTGCCACGACTCGGTACCCTGGTCGCGACATGTCTGGATCGAATCGACCTCCCGGTCAGCGACGGGGGAGGCCCCGCAGCTCGCACCGCACCGCCGAGCATCAAGCTCCTCCGCCGCCGCCGGTGATCACCCTCTCGCCCGACGACTACGTACCCACCGGGTTCGTGGACCTCGGGGTACCTCCCAATGTCGACTTCGGCCTCGCAGCTGCTGGGTTCACCGCACCCTTCGCGATTCAGACCAAGGCGATTCCCGTGGCCATCACCGGCAAGGACGTCTGTGGTCGCGCCAAGACCGGCTCTGGCAAGACCCTCGCGTTCGGTGTGCCGCTGCTGGCCCGACTGTCCGGCGAAGGCCAGTCGCGCCGCCCGACTGCCTTGGTGATGGTGCCCACGCGCGAACTCGCGCTGCAGGTCAGCGAAGTGCTCGCGCCCGTCGCCATTGCCTGTGGTCGGACAGTGCTCGCCGTCTACGGCGGGGCATCACGGCAGCAGCAGATCGACGCGCTCGACCGCGGGGTGGACGTCATCGTCGCCACACCGTTGCGCCTCATCGACCTGCTGAAGGAAGGCGAACTGCAACTCGATGGCACCGAGATCGTCGTGCTCGACGAAGCCGACCGCATGGCAGACGACGGCTTCACCCCGCAGGTGGAGTGGATCTTGCGCAAGGTGACGGGCGAACACCAGACGATGCTGTTCTCCGCCACGCTCGACGGCGATGTCGCCCACCTTGTGGCGCGCTACATGAAGGACCCCGTCGAGGTGGCAATCGATGCCCCCACCGACACGGTCGGCACGATGCACCACCTCTGGCTCGCGGTGCACCACATGGACAAGGACCGCGTGGTCGCCTCGATCGCCTCGGGCATGGACAAGACGATCGTGTTCTGCCAGACGAAGCGCACCTGCGACAAGGTGGAACGCAACCTGCAGGACCTCGGCGTACGCGCAGCGGCGATTCACGGCGACTTGGCGCAAGCGGCGCGCGAGCGTGCCCTGAAGCGCTTCACCGACGGCGAGTTGGCCGTGCTGGTGGCCACCGACGTCGCGGCACGCGGTATCGACATCGACGACATCGGCGCAGTCATTCACTACGAGCCAGCAGGCGATGTGAAGGACTACCTCCACCGTTCGGGCCGCACGGCCCGCGCCGGCCGTGATGGCTGGGCTGTCACGCTGGCCGAGTACAACCAGCACACGCAGGTTCGCATCTTGCAGCGCGGCATGCGGCTGGAACCCACGCCGCCGGTCGAGGTGTTCAGCAACAACCCCAAGCTGAAAAACCTCGAATCGTTCAACGAGGCCTGATCTCTCAGCCGTTGCGGCGACGCCAGTCGTCGACGGCGGCCACGTACACCTCCGACAGCTTGCGCCCTGCCGCCTGCTGCCCGTGGCGGCCGACAGCGGCATCGAGCGCGTCTCGCCAATCCTGGCGAGGGCGGGACAGCACGCGGTCGATGGCTGCTGCCAGAGCCACCGGGTCTCGCGGCGGCACGACTTCGCCCGTCCCGTCCTCCCGCACCGCCGGCCCGAGGGCGCCGACGTCGCTGACCACCAGCGGCAGACGCGCGCGATACGCGTCCCACAACAGCGCACTCTGCGAGTTGAACGTCGTGTACGGCAGCACCACGACGTCGGTCATCGCGAGCAGCTCCCGCTTGCGCGGCTCGGACACGAACCCGACTTCAGCGACCACCCGCGGGTCCGTGGCTGCGAGCCGATGAGCCAACGCCTCCACATCAGGATCGCCGCCGCCCGCGATCACCAGGCGCACGTCGGGTGTCGTCACCAGCGGCAGCGCTTCGGCCAGCACATCGAGGCCCTTGTTCGCCCGCATCGCCCCGAAGAACAGCAGCGTCGGTGGTCCGACCGAACGCGCGGCATCCGCCATCTCCGGGTCGTCGACGAGATTGTAGGGCAACACGTGGACACGCGACGGGGGCACGCCGTACCGCTCGGTCAACAGGTCGGCGAGGGTCTGGTGATACACGGCGAACGTTGCACCGGAGCGATACACGCGCTCTCGCAGCCACCGCTCCGCCTTCTGCGGAAGGCGAGCGACGTGCGGGTCGACATCGTGCACCACGGCGATCACTGGCAGCTTGCGAGCCAGACGCGGCATGTCGAAGGCGTCGACCTCGTAGGTGATGGTCTCGATCAACAACAGATCGAAGCCCGCTCGCGACAGCGCCCGACGGCGCCGAACACGCGTCAGCATGTCGAGCACCCGCCGCAGTGGCCGCACCAGGCGGGCAGCCGGTCGTGTCGGGTCGGGCAGGTCGCGCACGACCGTGTACTCGGTGATCTCGTCGAAGTGTTCCCCGCGGTACGTGGGCAGCGCTTGCACGGTGAGGCAGTCGCCCTCGCGCATCGAAGCGATGGGGTACGCGCTGGCCTCGCGGTGTGGATGCGGCCAGTACCAGAGGAGTCGCATAACGGCATGCCTCAAACCGTGGAGGCGGTGTGATGGCTGCGGGAGAGGCTAGAGCATCCGCATTGTCGGAGCGCGATGGTCTGCCTCGGTAGCGTCACCTCATGGCATCAGCACCTCTGTGGCCAAGGGTCCGGGCCGCGCGACGACAACTCAGGGTTCTCGTGCGCCATCCCTCGAATCGCGGCCATCGCGTGAGCATGGCGTGGAACTTCCTGCGCTATCTCGCCAACGCTGCCCGTGGGGCCTCGACAGTCGTACCATTCGCCGAGCGCTCCCTGCTGCGCGCCGACCGCAGCGGTGACTCATCTGTGCGCGTCGTGTTCGCTCGGTTGCCGGACTTCCCCGAGATGAAGGTGTGGCGTCAATTCCTCGGCGAGGGAGAACTCTTCGTGGATGTTGGCGCCAACGTCGGGCTGTACACCATGCTCGCCTTGGAGTGTGGGTGCTCGGTCGTGGCGTTGGAGCCTGCACCCGACATGGTCGATCGAGTTCGCGATCACCTTGCCTTGAACGCAATCGACGCCACCAGGATCCAATTGGTGCAGGCGGCTGCGCTGGATCGACCTGGAACTGTGGAGCTGGCCGGCCCCGACCCGAATCGTCGCGTTGCTGTTCCGGGCGCAGGAGGTGTGGCCGCAGTGACGCTCGATTCGGTCATCGGCGACCGGGCGGTGCGCGGCATGAAGATCGACGTCGAGGGTAACGAACGGCTCGTTCTCGAAGGCGCGCGGTCGATTCTGAAACGCCCGTCGCTTGAGTTGTTGCAGCTGGAGTGGAACGATGCCAGCCTCGCTGCGCTGGGGGAGGAGCGCACACCGCTGGCGGAGCTACTGCACCAGCATGGGTTCGTGCTCTTCCGTGCCGAACCTGCCGGCGTCATGACGCGATTCGACACGAGTTCGCCTCCGGGCTTCGGGGCCGACGTCTTCGCGGCTCGCGGATCGGCGATCGCGCTGCTCCAAGAGATTCGTTCCTGACGGAAGTCCAGCCTGATTGACTGGTCGACGTGACGGTGTACTCGGTTCGCGGCGGGGGCTTCGGCAACCAGATGTTCCAGCTGGCCGCGGCGATGTCCGAGGACCCGGAGTTCGACGGTCGCCTCATCGGCTGGTCCGACAACTGGCAGACCGCGATCGAAGAGCTGGCTCCCTTCCTCGTGCGGCCGGTGTCGTTCTGGACCCATGTACGCCTCGGTCGGCTGTGGAAGGATCCGAAGGGTTGGCAGCTGAAGGTCGACAGGCTGTTCGAGGGTCGGCGCCGGCGGATCGCTCATCGCACCTACCTGCCCACGCAGACGCTCGAGGGTTGCTTCGAGCACCGCCTCGCAGAACCTGCGCACCCACTGGTCATCAAGGGCAACTTTCAGCATCCCGACTGGTACCGGCGCTCGTTGCCGGTGATCTGCGACGCGTTCTTGCGCCACGCCCCGGCCGACCTCAAGGACCGGATGGCGCTCCCCGCCGTCGCCTCTGCCCGCGGTGGTGACTACTACGACTGGGGATGGGCACTCCCGGACACCTACTACCGCGCGTGCTTCGAGCGCCGCGCTGTTGACGAAGTGCACGTCATCTCCGAGGACGCCAACCGGGGAGCGGAGGTCGCTGAGGTGCTGCGTTCACTCGGCTGTCGAGCGGATTCGCTGACGGGCACGG
>CAZREK010000076.1:0-9444 GCA_964598965.1 uncultured Bifidobacterium sp.
GGCGAACTCCGCACCCTTGCCAGGGATCAGCGAGCCGACGACGACCAGCAGCGTGGCCACCGCCCCGAGAATGGTGACGACCTCCGGCACCTGTGCGCGACCGTCATCGCCCTTGTCGGACAGCGAGAGAACGAAGGCGACGACTCCCAACACCGCGGCGGTGACGGCCAGCCAGAACCCGATCTCCTGCGTGGTGGTGAGCGTGAACGCGCCGCCGCCTTGCATGAGACCGACCTCGGACGCATCGAACCAGGCGATCACCTGGCCGATCATGAACGACATCATCCCCGCCAGCGCCAGACCGGCGCCCCCGGCCAGACCGGTGCCGAACCGGCGACCGGTGGCACCCAGCGCTGCACCGCCGATCATCAGGACCGCGGCGATGATCGCGCCGACGGTGTAGTTGGAGGCAAAGTCGTTGAGCTTGAACGTCAACGACCACGTGATGTCGCCCGTGACCTCGGTGGTGGCGACGTCGAGGAACGCCGTGGCGACCGCCAGGACCGCGGCCACCGCGGCCACGCCCACCAACGGGGTGAGACGGAACGGTTGCGGCCCAGCGGCGAGATCGTTGGTGATGTCGACGGAGTCGGTGTCGGGCCCGTCGACCACCGGCCACGCGGAGGTGGGCATCAGCGGCGAGGGCACGGTGCTGGGAAGTTGGCCGGTGGCCGCGTCGGCCGCAGCCCACACGTCGGCGGTGGCCGTGTGTGCCGTCTGCTCGACCACGGTGAGCGCCGTGGTCTCCGCAGCACCCGCCGGAGTGAACGGCGACGCTGCAGCCGGCACGGTGCTGAGCGGCAGCGTGGGCGAGGCCGCGGGTGGCGCCGCGGGCATCGTCGGCGGCGGCAACGTAGGGGTGGCGGCCGGAGCAGCAGCCTGCGGCGCCAGGGGGGTGAGGGTGGGCAGCGCCTCGGTGGTCTGATGCACCGACGTGTCGACCAGCGCAATGCCACACGACGTGCAGAACCTCTGACCGCTCTTCACGGCCGCTCCGCATGAGGGACAGAACATCGAGCACCTCCGACCGACGGACTTCGTCGGCTCTGACGAGAGACTATGTCAGATCGTCCGTCTCCCACGTCGGTTGCTGCACCTGTCGGCTGGCGAAATGCTCGGCCATGCGAGCCACGAGGTAGTCCTCGAACTCGCCCGCAGGCAACGCCGGTGCGTACAGGTGGCCCTGCTGGCGCACGCACCCGAGCGCGATCAGTGCATCCGCCTGCGCCCCGGTCTCGATGCCGTCGGCGGTGACGGACAGCCCGATCTCGCGCACCAGCGCAATGATGGAGCGCACGATCGCCCGGTCGTGCGGGTGCGCCGCGATCGTGTCGATGGCCATCCGGTCGATGCGGACCTCGTCGAGCGGCAGGCGTCGCAGAAGGTTCAGCGACGAAACACCGTGCGCGAAGTCGTCCAGACACACTCGCCCACGTCGCGCGCGGAATGCGGCGAGGTTGGCAGCAGCGGTGGGCAGATCTGCGCCCACCGCGGTCTCGCGCACATCGATCGTGATCAGCTCGGGCTCGATACCGCGCAGCATGCGCTCGATCGGGTCGTCGTGCCAGCTGCGCTCCGTGGCCTGCGGCGCCATGTTGACGCGGAAGCGGAAGCCGTCGGGCAAGCCCAGCAGTGCGAGGCGGCGCATGTGCGGGCGAGCGCTCTGCACCACCCGGTCGGTGATGCGCTCGAGCAGGTTGGAGGAACTGGCGACAGCCAGGAAGTCCTGCGCGGCGACGACGCGTCCGTCGCGACGCACCCACCGTGCCAACAGCTCCGCACCGACGACTGCGCCGGTGGCGGCGTCGAGTTCGGGTTGGAAGAACGCCACGATCTCGCCGTCGTCGATCGCACGACGCAAGGCATGCTCGCCCTCGACGCGGTCGATCATCTCCTGGTGCATCTGGTCGTCGAACAACTCGACGCGGTTTCGCCCGCCACCCTTGGCCCGATAGAGCGCGGCATTGGCGTTACGCAGTAGCTCGCTGGCAGTGAGGCCATGTTCGGGGGCCGCGGCGACACCGACGCTGACCGAGGACGGCACCTCGCGACCCTCCGCGTAGACCGGCTGAGCGAGAACCGCAACCAACCGGTGACCGATCGCGGTAGCACCGGTCATGTCGAGCCCCGGCATGATCACCACGAACTCGTCGCCACCCATGCGGCCGACGATGTTGGACGGGCCGACCGCGTGCTGCAGGCGTTCGGCGATGACCGTGATGAACCGGTCGCCACCACGGTGACCGAGCGCGTCGTTGACGGCCTTGAAGCGGTCGAGGTCGCAGAACAGCAGGCCGACTGGGTGTTGGCGATCGCAGTTGGCCAACACCGCGTCGAGCAGCTCGAGCGTGCCGCGACGGTTGAACAGACTGGTGAGCGGATCGTGCGTGGCTTGGTGAGAGAGCCGCGTGTTGGTGGATGCCAGCTGTTGGTTCAGCGAGGTGAGTTCACCACGCTCGTGGTCCAGCTCTTGCAGCAGCAGGTCGCTGCGCCACTGCAAGTGGATGGCTTCGCCGCTGTTGTTGCTGATGACGTGGTGCAGCACGCCGAGTGCCACGCCATACACCAGCGACAGCAGACCAAGGCCGTGCAGGCGCACGTCGTCGACGTGCAGCAGGTTCCAGGACATACCCAGCACCAACGGCACCGTGAGGGCCATGAACATGTCGCGCCGGCCAGCGGTGACGATGCAGCTGATCGCGCCGGCGACCGCGGGGAACAACGAGAACAACAGGACGACTTCCGACGTGCTGCCGGCTGCCACCCAGGGGCTGAGGCCGAAGGTGACGCCGATGAGCAGCAGCGACGTGCCGATCATGACCTGGTCGAGCGTGCGGGCGGCGTTGGGCTGGGTGATGCGGTAGTAGCGGTACAACGCCAGCAGGGTGACCGCCGTGCACGCGACCGCCACCAGCAGCCAGTAGCCGAGGTGCTGCGAGGACACGTCGTTGCGCATCAGCGTGCTGACGAGCATGCAGAACGGCAGCACGACGAACGGCGCAGGAGCGAGGTTGGCGACCACACCGGCGAGCGCGCGCTGGCGGACGAAGGGGGTGGGTGCACGCTCGGGCACGACGTAGCCACCGATTGTCTCGACGTCGTCGGAGACACCGACGGTGTCGGCGGAAACGGCGTTGTCGGCGGAACCCATCGTGCGCGCTCCTCCTTCCCGTCCGGCGGCAGTCGATGTTTCATCGGCACACCGTGACGGTCTCTTGACCTGAGATACTGCGGCCATGCGTGGCCGCTTTGCACCCTCCCCAACAGGGGCGTTGCACCTCGGCAACCTGCGCACGGCGCTGGTCTCCTGGCTGCAGGTCCGCGCGGAGGGTGGCGAATGGCTGGTGCGGATGGAGGACCTCGACCGCGTCACCGCCTCGCCGCTGCACGAACAGGGGCAACTCGCCGATCTCGCCGCGCTGGGCATGACCTCGGACGTTCCGGTGGTGCGCCAGAGCGAACGCTTCGACGTCTATCGCGACGCGATCGCCACCTTGCGCGCACAGGGCCGGGTCTACGAGTGCTACTGCTCGCGCCGTGAAATCCGCGAGGCGTCGTCCGCACCACACGGCGACCTTCCGGATGGGGCCTACCCGGGAACCTGCCGCGAATTGTCCGCCGCACGTCGTGAGGAGCTGTCGGCAGAGGGCCGACGGCCGGCGCTGAGGCTGCGCAGCGCGGGCGAGCGATTCGTGGTGCACGACCTGATCGCCGGCGAGTACGAAGGTGGCGTGGACGATGTCGTCCTGCAACGAAACGACGGCGTGCCGGCCTACAACTTGGCGGTCGTGGTGGACGACGCCGCGCAAGGCGTCACCGACGTGGTGCGCGGCGACGACCTGTTGTCCAGCACGCCGCGGCAGATGCTGCTGCAGCAACTGCTGGGCCTGCCGCACCCGCGGTACGCCCACGTACCCCTGGTGCTCGGCAGTGATGGCCAACGTCTGGCCAAACGCCACGGTGCCGTCACGCTGCCCGACCTCGCCGAGCGCGGGTGGTCCCCTCCGCGGGTGCTCGCCCTACTGGGCGCCAGCCTGCACTTGTGCGCCGAGGCCGACGACGTTCGGCCCGACGAACTCGTCGCCCGCTTCGACATCGCGCGTGTTCCGCACCAGCCGTGGTGGTGTCGCGACATCGGTATCTGACACGATCACGGACATGGCTGAGCAGTACGACGACCTGCAACGAGTTCTCGGGTACAAGGACTACACCGATGGTGCCGAGGGCGTGCGGCGGCTGGGCGACGACGTCTACGGCGTGCCGTTCTGGACGCCCGATTACTGCACCACCATCATTCGCGCTGCGGAGGCTGTCGGCGGGTTCGACCACCAGCCGCACGATCCGGTGCCCGGTCACGAGATCTCGCTCGCCGCGATCAGCCCGAAGTTGTTCGAGGCGGTGGAGATCGACCTTGGCATGCGCATCTGGCCGCAGCTGCAGACCGTGTGGCCCTACGTCGACTACCACGGGCTGCGCGACTGCTTCGTCATCAAGTACGAGATGGGTGTGCAGGAGAACCTGCGCATCCACCACGACGTGGCGCAACTGTCCGCTTCGATGAAGCTCAACGACGGGTACGAGGGTGCGGTGCTCGACTTCCCGCGCCAAGGCGTCACCAATGAGAGCGCGGAGATCGGCGAGTTGGTGGTGTTCCCGGCGCTCGTCACCCATCCGCACCAGGCCACCCCGCTGCGCAGCGGCGTGAAGTACGGCTTGGTGGTGTGGTTCGAGCTGCCGAACTTCTGAGCCGCAGCTTCGTTAGCCTTTCCCGCAATGATCCGGCCCGCCGCTCCGCGTCACCACCGGCGACTGGGCTTGCTCGCGCCGCTGGCCGGGTTGTTGGTCGCGTGCAGCACCACCGTCTCCAGCGCGCCGCCGGACACCACCGAGCCGACGACCACCGTCGAGGACACCACCACGACGGAGTCCACCACCACGACTGTCGCGGAGTCCACCACCACCGCAGTGATCGTGCCGACCACATTGGCGCTGACGGTCGAGAGCGCCCCCGTCGGTGCCGGCATCGTGCCCGTCGGCAAGCACAGCGGACCGGACACTGCTGTCGTGCAGCGGCGGCTGACCGAGTTGGGCTTCTGGGTCGGTGATGCCGACGGCAAGTACGGATTCGCCACCACACAGGCGGTGATGGCTTTCCAGAAGTACGCCGGGCTCTCCGCGTCGGGCAAGGTCGACGACGCCACTGCGTTCTGGTTGCAGGCGTACCAGGAGAAGGCCCATGGCACCGCGCCGTACGGCACCATGGTGGAAGTCGACAAGAAGCGGCAACTGCTGTTCATCATCGTCGACGGTCGCACCGTGTGGACGTTCAACACCTCCACGGGCAGCGGCAAGCCGTACACCGCGGTGAACCACAACGACCCCAGCCAGATCGAGAGCGGTGACGCGGTCACCCCCAACGGGTTGTGGAAGGTGGAACGCGAGCGGCCCGACGGCTGGTGGGAAGGCGATCTCGGCCGCATCTACCGGCCCAAGTACTTCCGCGGTGGCGTCGCCATCCACGGCATGACCAAGGTGCCGAACTACCCGGCGTCGCACGGCTGCGTGCGCGTCAGCGTGCCGGCGATGGACTTCATCTGGGCCTCCGGGCTGGTGCCGGTGGGCACGCCGGTCTGGGTGCACGAGTAGCCGGTCGCCGAGTGCTGCCCGACATCGGCACCGTGGCCCCGTGGGCCGACCCGGAGGTGGTCGCGCTCCGTCGCTTGCCGATGCACGTGCCGCTGCCGCCCGACGGTGACGGTCGCGTACGCCGCTCGCTCGACGGCCAATGGTCGTTCCGCTTGTTCGACTCGCCGGATGCGGTGACGCCGGCCGCGATCCGCGGCTCGTACGACCGTTGGCGTCGCGTCGCTGTGCCGGGCATGTGGACCATGCAGGACACCGGCGACCTGCCGCACTACACGAACGTGCAGATGCCGTTCGCCGGCCCGCCTCCTGCACTGCCGGAGCACAACCCCACTGGTGTGTATCGCCGTTCGTTCACCGTGCCTGGGGGCTGGCGCGGTCGGCAGGTGGTGCTGCACATCGGTGGGGCAGAGACCGTGCACGCAGTGTGGGTGAACGGCGAGTTCGCCGGGTACGGGACGGACAGCCGCCTGGCCAGCGAGTACGACGTCACTTCGCTGGTGCGCGCCGGGCGCAACGAGCTGGCGGTCGTGGTCGTGCGCCACGCAGCCCACAGCTACGTCGAGGACCAGGACCAGTGGTGGCAGGCCGGCCTGCACCGCAGCGTGTGCGTGGAGGCGCGTGCGGCGGCTCACCTCGTGGACGTGCGCTGCGCCGCCGACCTCGACGTCGCCACCGGCGAGGGGCGCCTGACGGTCGATGCGCAGGTCGGGTGGGCCGGTGCAGCAGTGGACGGCCACCGCGTGAAAGTCACGTTGCGCGATCCGTCCGGCAAGCGCGTGTCGTCCGTTGTGCAGAAGGTGCCGCACCGTTTCGACCAGCCGTACGTGTTCGCCGGGCACGTCACCCACCACGAGTTCACCGTGCCGGCCGCTGCCGCATGGTCGGCGGAGAGTCCTCACCGCTACCGCGTGGACGTCGAGCTGCTGGGGCAAGGCGGGCCCGTCGACGCGACGCATCAGCACATCGGCTTCCGTCATGTCGAGGTGCGCGGCGCGGACCTGCTGGTCAACGGCAAGCGAATCTGGATCGTGGGCGTCAATCGCCACGACGACCACCCAGAGCGTGGCCGCGCCGTCACCGTCGACGACATGCGCGCCGACTTGTTGGCGATGAAGGCGCACAACATCACGTCCGTGCGCACGTCGCACTATCCGAACGATCCCGCCTTCTACGACCTGTGCGACGAGCTGGGCCTGTACGTGGTGGACGAGGCGAACATCGAGAGCCACGCCTACAACACCAGCCTGTACCACGACCCTGCCTGGCGCAGCACATGGCTGGCACGCGGCACGCGCATGGTGGAGCGCGACCGCAACCACCCCAGCATCATCCTGTGGAGCCTGGGCAACGAGAGCGGCTACGGCGAGCACCACGATGCGCTCGCCGGTTGGATTCGTGCCACCGACCCCAGCCGACCGCTGCACTACGAGGGCGCCATCTTCCACGCCGGCTGGTTCGCCGGTCGCACCGCCACCGACGTGGTGTGCCCGATGTATCCACCCATCGCTGCGCTGGAGTGGTACGCGAAGTCGGGAACGGCGGACCGGCCGTTCATCCTGTGCGAGTACAGCCACGCGATGGGCAACAGCAACGGCTCGCTGGCGGACTACTGGGACGCCATCACGTCGTTGCCCGCACTGCAAGGCGGGTTCATCTGGGAGTGGAAAGACCACGGCCTGCGCATTCGTGGTGCCGACGGACGCGTGCGGCTGGCGTACGGCGGCATGTTCGGCGATGAACCGAACGACTTCAACTTCGTCGCCGACGGGTTAGTCAGCAGCGATGGCGAGCCGCACCCGGCGATGCGCGAGGTCGCGTGGGTGTACCGGCCGGTCACGGTGGCGCGCGCTGGCCGCAACGCGTTGCGCGTCGCCAACCGCCAGGCCTTCACCGGCTTGGACGGTCTGCGCGCGGAATGGCAGCTGCTGGTGGACGGCGAGCCGCTGGGCAGCGGCGAGTTGGTGGTGCCGACCGTTGCGCCGCTGAGCCATGTGGACGTGCCGGTGCCGTGCGCGCTCCCCGAACACCTCGCTCCGCTGCAGCTGGTGGTGCGTTGGCTCACCCGCACCGCCACCCCATGGGCTGCGGCCGGCCACCTGGTGGCGTGGGACGACGTCGAGCTGCGCGCCGCGCCGCGAGTGCGGGCCACCCGCGCCTCGACGAACGACGCGCCGGTGACCGTGTCGCCCGAACTCACACTGTGGCGCGCGCCCGTGGACAACGACGGCTTCAAGCTGGACCCCGACTTCGGCGCGCGGATGAAGGTGGGTGGCGCGTCGTTGGCACGCTGGCTGCGCCAGGGCATCGACCGTCGCCCGGCCGATCAGCTGGTGCACCACACCGTGCGCACGGTGGACACCACCGAAGGGCGCGAGTTCCACCACACCGTGGTGGTTCCCGACGAACTCGCCGACCTGCCGCGCGTGGGCGTGACATTCACCGTGCCAAGTCGGTTTACGCGCATGCGCTGGTGCGGCCGGGGGCCGCACGAGAACTACCCGGATCGCAACCGCGGTGCGCTGCCCGGTGTGTGGGAGAGCGAGCCCGATGACTCGCCGTACCTGGTGCCGCAGGAGTTCGGGCTGCGCACCGATTGCCGCTGGCTGGAGCTGATCGATCCGCGCCGAGGCCAGACGTTGCGCGTCGACGTGCTGCAGCCGACGGCGCGTCACGCCGCCACGCTGCACACCAGCGTCACCCATCACACCGCCGGCGACCTGTACGCGGCTGCGCACGCGGACGACCTGCGGCCGCGCAAGGAGTTGGTGGTGCACCTCGACGTCGCCCACCGCGGGCTGGGCACCGCGAGCTGTGGCCCCGACACCCTTGAGTGCTACCTCGTGAGTGCCGGGGAGTATCGCTTCAGCTATCGCATCAGCGGCCGCTGATCAGCTGGATCAGGCGCGGCGCACCTTCAGCGTGTGGTCGGCCGCATTGCGGCACACACCAGTGGCGAGGTCGAAACGCCAACCGTGCAACGTGCACACGAACTCGTCACCGTCGATCTCGCCGAACACCTTCAGGTCGGCCTGGCGGTGCGGACAGGTGCGCTCGATGATGTAGCCGCCGAGCTCGAACTCCTCGTCGGCGATGCCACCGCGGTGCGGGTCGTGCTTGCGCAGCGCCTCCGCCTCGGCGCGCTCCATGCGTTCTTCGTCCAGCGACTTGAAGAAGTTGTAGAGGTACTCGTTGTACTGGCCCTTGCGCCACGCGCTGAAGCGGCAGGACAGGAACAGTGCGTTGCTCCAGTCGTTGGCGCGCTCGGCGACGACGGTCTCCACCAGTTCGCGCTGCACGCGGAAGCGGAAGCCGTGGTCCTCGCCGTTCCACTCGCGCACCTCGCGCTTGGGGAAGTCGATCGCGATCGCCAGGTCGCCCGCGTGGAACACGCACACGTCGCCGATGCTGTCGCACAGCGTGGGGGCCATGCGCATGAGCGGCTCCCACCAGTCCTTCAGCGTCTGCAGCAGGTTGGGCGTCGCGGGCAGCCACTTGGCCTTCATGTCGTCCAGCCAGCCGAGGTAGTCGGCTTGGTAGTCGCGCAGGTACTGCTCCTTGTTGGCGAAGATCGCCTGCACGTCGGCTTCGGGCATGGGGTGGGTGATCTTGAACTCGCCGCTGGTGCCGAACTCGATCTCCGTGCCGGGGATGGCGAGGATGGCCTCGTGGTTGGCGGCCTGCAGGCGTTTCATGAACTCGCGCTGGTCGGGGAAGATGCTGAGCTCGTCGCCGGTGATGACGTTGACGCCGAACAGGGCGGGGTCGAGGAACGCGGGCGGGCCGGCGCTGGGCACGATG
>CAZREK010000077.1:0-9438 GCA_964598965.1 uncultured Bifidobacterium sp.
CCACCCGGTCGTGGCGGGCGAGCACCTCGTCGGCGAGCCGGCGCACCTGGGCCAGGTCGCCCATGTCGGCCGCCACCTGAGTGATGGACGCGTTGCCGGTGGCCTCCACCAGTTCGGTGACGACGCGCTCGTTGCGTTCCGCGCTGCGCCCGTTCAGCATCAGGGTCGCGCCGCAGCGTGCGAGCTGGCGGGCCGCGGCGAGCCCGAGGCCGGACGTCGCACCGGTCAGCACCACCACCCGTCCGGTGAGGTCGTAGTCGTCGAGCGCCGTCCAACCACCCAGTCGCTTGCGGGCGAGGAAGCCGACGTTGGTGAAGCTGGTGACGATCGGGGCCTCCAGGACCGCGTCGGCGACATTGCGTGCGCTGGGGAGGTGACGGCTCATGTCGTGTCCAGCACCGTCGCGCACCCGCCTATTCCACGCACCCGGCGGGCCTCCGTCACATCGTGTGTCATGCCGTCACCTCGGAACTCGGAGGTCGGGGCATGACACAGAGGAAGAACCCCGGGGGCGGCGGGGGTGGCGGGGGCGTCAGGCGCCGGTCAGGCACGACCGACGGACGCCGCCACCGCGTCGACGAGGTCGCGTTGGGCGCCGACCTCGGGGCCGGCCATGGGGCGGCACGTGGCCACCAGGGCCAGCGCATCCGGAGCCGTCATGCCCAGCTCGATCAGCAAGCAAGCGGCAATCGTGCCGGTGCGGCCGTAGCCGGCGGCGCAGTGCATCAGCAGGTGCTCGCCGCGGGCGAGGCGCGCGTGCAGGTCGTCCAACAGCACGCGCGCACGGTCCAGCCCAGGTGCGTGCAGGTCGTGGATCGGGAACCACACCGCATCCGCCCCCACATGCGCGCGCAGCCACTGCACATACGACGGGTACCGCGAGTCCAGTTCGTGTTCCTCCACCAGACACACCACGGTGGACGCACCACACTGCGCCAGCGCGGCCTGCACGTCGGGCCCGATGGCGTGCTTCCCGCACAGCGACAACCCGCCGCCCACACCCACGCCCACGCCCGCGGGCAACGGCACAGTGTCGATGCCGCCGTCGCGCCCTCGTGCCCCCAGCCACTTCACGTCCGGCACCGTAGCGGCACGGCAGCGGGCCGCGAATAGCGTGCGGCCCATGCCGATGGTGTCGTTCAGCACTCGCCTCCAGCAACTGGCGGACATCGCCCCCGACCGGCCGTCGCTGACGTGCGGCGACGAGACCCTCACTCGCCGCCAGTTGGTGGAGCTGGGCGACCACCTCGCAGTGCATCTGCACCAACTCGGTGTGCGCCAGGGCGACATGGTGACGGTCGCGCTGCCGAACAGCATCGACTGGTTCATCGCCTACCTCGCCATCTGGCGCGTCGGCGCCATCCCGCAGCCGGTGTCGTATCGCTTGCCGCAACGCGAGTTCGAGGCGATCCTGGCGCTGGCGAATCCGCCGGTGGTGTTCGGCCCGGCCGAGGGTGAGGTGGAAGGCCGCATCTGCATCCCCGCCGGCTTCCGCGCTCCCGCGGCCGACGCCAGCCACCTGCCCGACCTGGTCTCGCCCGCGTGGAAGGCGCCGACCAGCGGGGGCAGCACCGGCCGCCCGAAGCTGATCGTGTCGGGCGACCCGGCGATGATCGACACCGATGCAGGTGCACCCCTGCTGCTGGGCGGCGACGGCTGCATCGTGATGCCCGGCCCGCTGTACCACAACGGCCCCGCGGTCTGGAGCTGCCAATCGCTGCTGTGCGGCAACCACGTGGTGTTGCTGCGCAAGTTCGACGCGGAGCAGACTCTCGCCGCGATCGAGCAGTACCACGGCACCGTCCTGTACATGGTGCCGACGATGATGAAGCGCATCTGGCGCCTACCAGAGGATGTGCGCACCAGCTACGACCTTTCCTCACTGCAGATCGTGTGGCACCTTGCCGAGCCGTGCCCCGAGTGGCTGAAGCAGTGCTGGATCGATTGGCTCGGCCCCGATCGGATCTACGAGTTGTACGCGGGCACCGAGGCCCAGACGGCGACGATCATCTCCGGCCGCTCGTGGCTGGAGCACCGCGGCTCGGTGGGCCGCCCGCCGGAGGGCACGGTGAAGATCACCGACCCGGACGGCAACGAGCTGCCCCTCGGCGAGATGGGTGAGGTGTGGCTGCGGAGCGTGCGCGACACGCCCACGTACCGCTATGTCGGCGCGGAGGCACGCACTCTGCACGGTGGCTGGGAGTCGCTGGGCGACATGGGCTACCTCGACGCCGACGGCTACCTGTACCTCGGCGATCGCGCTGCCGACATGATCCTCAGCGGCGGGGCGAACATCTACCCGGCCGAGGTGGAGGCCGCGCTGCTGGAGCACGAGGGCGTGCACTCCTGCGCGGTCATCGGCCTGCCCGACGAGGACAAGGGCAACACCGTGCACGCGATCATCGAGGCCGATGCCGCGGCCTTCGACCTCGGCGAGCTGAAGGCCTTCCTGGCCGAGCGCCTGGTGGTCTACAAGCTGCCGCGCACGTTCGAGTTCGTCAGCGAACCGCTGCGCGACGACGCCGGCAAGGTGCGCCGTTCGGCGCTGCGTGCCGAACGTCTCACTGCGCTGGAACAGGGCACCTTCCGCGCACAGTAATGTCCCCGCCTGGGGGAGTCTTCGAGAGGAGACCGCGAAGATGGCGATGCAGTTGTTGGGCGTCGGCATGGGCACGATGGTGGGCCTTGCCGCGGCCGCGCTGTGCCTCGCGCTCGTCGCACGCCAGGTGCTCGCGCTTCGTTCGCGCCGCTCACCCGCTGCCAGTTGGCCAGAGGTGCGCGGCACCGTGTTGAGCGCCACCGTGCAGGTCAGCTCGCAGGGCAACGCCCGTCACGAAACCCCGTTGGTGCTGTACACCTACCGCGTGGGCAACCGCGAGTTCCAGGGCAATCGCGTGCACGCCGGCGCTCCGACGCGCCAGGCGACGGACGTCGTGGCCCGCTATCCGGCCGGCTCGTGCGTGCAGGTGTTCTACGACCCTGCCGACCCCACAAGGTCCGCCCTCGAACGCTGAGACGCCCCAGATCACTGCGGCGAAATCTTGGACAGACTCTCACCTTGCTCTCACCGAGCAGGACGAACCCTGGGCGTACTGTCCGCTGCATGGAACTTGAAAAACTCTTCGGCCTTCCCGCGCATCCGCTGCTGGTACACGCACCCGTGGTGCTCGTCCCGCTCGCAGGTCTGATCGCGTTGGTGATGGCGTTCAAGACGGCGTGGCTCGACAAGTTCGGCTGGTGGCTGGTCGGCCTCACGGGTGTGGGCATGATCGGTGGCATCCTCGCCGCGGGCAGCGGTGAAGGCCTCGAGTCGTTGCAGGGCGAGGCGGAGAACGCTGCCCGGGAAGACCACTTCGAACTCGGCGAGCTCGCTCGCACCTTGTCGATCATCTTCTTCCTCGTGGTGCTCGCCGTCGTCGCACTGCGCTGGTACGCGAAGAAGAAGGGCGGCGACACCGGTGCTTGGGGCTTCATCCGTTCCAAGGTCGGTGGCATCGTCGCCGCTGTGCTGCTGGTGCTCAGCGCCGGCGCCGCGACCTGGACGATGGCCGCCGCCGGCCACCAGGGCGCCAAGCTGGCCTGGTGCGAGGAGACGCACAACTGCCCCAAGGGCGGCGGCGAAGGCGGCGAGGGCAACGAGGAAGAGGAAGGCGCTCCCGCCCCGACGCCGGAACTTCCGGTCTCGGTGAACGGCTGACGTTCAGCTTGCAGCGCGGGTCGCGGTGAACGCCGCGACCCGCCGCTGCAGTTCGTCGCGGTAGGCCGCGGCGCGCTGCAGCTTGAGGTGCTCGTAACCACGCACCTGGTCGGGCAGGCCGGCGATCGCCACTGCGTCGGCGAGCGAATCCTCGCCGACGTGCGACACCACGCTGTCGATCGCGGCGATGTACTCGCGAACCAACGCGCGCTCGACGCGACGCACCTTGGCCCAGCCGAACAGGTCGAACGGCGTGCCGCGCAGATGACGCAGGCGACGCAGCATCCAGAAGGCGGGCGTCGCCCAGCGACCGAACTCGATCTTGCGCTTCCACCCGACGGCGCGCAGCATCGGCGGGTGCAGCACCCACGTCACCTTGCCCTCGGGTGAAGCGGTCAGCAGCAGACGGGCGACCTCGTACTCGTCCTTGTACGCCATCAGCTTGTGCAGGTTGCGGGCGATGGCTTCGGTGAGGTCGTCGTGGCCCAGTGGCGCCACCTTGTTCATGACCTCGTCGAAGCGAGCGGCGTAGCGGGTGGACTGATAGGCGACGAGATCGGTGCGCAACCGCTGCACCAACTCGGTCGTGGTCTCCACCACCATCGGTGCATCTGGTTCGTCACCCACGGAGGCCGGGTCCACCACCCACGAGCGGCCCCATGCGAAGGCAGCCAGGTTCTTGCGCACCGCGGTGCCGTTCAGCTCGATCGCTCGTTCCACGGACTCGGGCGCCACGGGCACGTACCCCAACTGCACCCCGACACCCAGCATGAACACGTTGGTGGCGGTGTCGTCGCCCAGCCACCGGCGCACGATCCGCTGCGCATCGACGCTGGTGCTGCTGCTCAGCGTGCTGCCCAAGCGGTCGGCGACCTCGGCGGACGGGAAGGCCCGCTCGGGGTGGGTGACCATGCCGCCGGTGGCGACCTCGGCGCGGTTCAGCACACCAACGGTGTGCCCGGCCGCGAGGGTCTGGACGGTGGAGTCGCTGCCGGCTACCAGCTGGTCGAACGCCAGCAACACGTCGACGGCGCCGCGATGCGCCTTGTTGGACGGATGCGGCCCAGACCGCGACAGGCGGACGTCGCTGACCACCGGCCCGGCCTTCTGCGACAGGCCGGTCTGGTCGAGACCGCGCACGTGCCAGTCCTCCAGCATCGCGGCCGTGCCCAGGATCTGGGCGACGGTGACCACGCCGGTGCCACCGATGCCCGCCATGCGGATGGTGACATCGTCGCCGGGGCGTGGGGTGGGTGCTGGCGGCGCGGGCGGCGCCGTCGGCTCGGCGGCACTGCGGGGGCGGCCGGGCTTCGGCGGCTTCACCTTCATGAACGCCGGGCAGTCACCCTCCATGCACGTGAAGTCGAAGTTGCACGAGTCCTGGTCGATGCGCGTCTTGCGCCCCCACGCCGTCTCCACCGGCTGCACCGACAGGCAGTTGCTCTTGTCACCGCAGTCGCCGCAGCCTTCGCACACGCGCTCGTTGATCACCACGCGGAAGTCCGGGGTGTCGATCTTGCCGCGCTTGCGATCGCGACGCTTCTCCGCCGCGCACCGCTGGTCGTGGATCAGCACCGTGCAACCGGCTTCGTGCGACAGCAGCCGCTGCGCCTCCAACAACCGCGAGCGGCCCCACACCTGCACGCCTTCGGGCGCGTCCAGCATGCGGTAACGGTGCAGTTCGTCGGTGGTGATGATGATGCGGCGCACGCCCTCGGCGCGCAGCACCTTGCACAGGTCGATCACCGACAGCTGGCCGAACGGGTCCTGGCCGCCGGTCATGGAGACCGCGCCGTTGTAGAGGATCTTGTAGGTGATGTTCGCCCCGTTGGCGACGGCAGCGCGGATGGCGGTCATGCCGCTGTGGAACAACGTGCCGTCACCGAGGTTCTGCACCAGATGCTCGTCGTCGACGAACGGTGCCATCCCGAACCACTGAGCACCTTCGTTGCCCATCGAGGTGAGCCCGACGATGTGCCCGGTGTGCTCGCTCTCGGTGATCATGATCATGCTGTGGCAGCCGATGCCGGCACCCACCAACATGTCGTCGTCGGCGCGCGTGCTGCGGTTGTGCGGGCAGCCCGAGCAGTAGTGCGGCGTGCGGTTGACGCTGAGCGGAATCTGCTGGCGAGGTGCGGGCGGCGCCGGGGTCAGGCGGTCAGCGAGGCGTGGGGCCAGACACCGGCGCAGGATCGGCGCGATCGTGTCTGCCTCCATCGCCCCGATCAACGGGAACAGCGCGGCGTCGTCCGGCGCCCGCTTGCCGTACACCACGGGTGCGTTGGCTCGCCCGTAGAGCGCGTCCTTGACGGCCCACTCCAGGTTCTGCGCCTTCTCCTCCACGACCACGACCTGCTGCAACCCGTCCGCGAACTCGCGCACCTGGCCGGGATCCAGCGGGATCGGCATGTCCAGGTGGAACAGGCGGATGCCGGCCGAGCGCAGGTCGTCGTCGGTGTGGAAGCCCAGCATGCGCAGCGCTTCCAGCGTCTGGTGGTACGTGTACCCGGGCGACACGATGCCGATCCAGTCGCTGGGCCCGCGCACTTCCACCCGGTTCAACTTGTTCAGCACGCCGTACTCGCGAGCAGCAACCAGCCGCACCTCGATGAACTCGCGCTCGATGTCGCGGGTGTAGGGCGTGAGCAAGCGACCGGTCGGCCGCGGCGTCCACGGCTTGCCGTCTACCTCGATCACCGGCAGCACCGGCACCACGGAGTCGGATTGGAACAGCACCGACCCGGTGCCGTCGGCCACCGACTCGACCACCTTGATCGCCGGCCACACACCGCACGCACGCGACATGGCGATGGCGTGGCGACCGAGGTCGATGGCCTCCTGCACGTCGCCGGGGTAGACGATCGGCATGTTGAGGTCCACCAGCGTCGCCCCGCTGGACGATGGCAGCGTGCTGCTCTTGGCCATGGGGTCGTCGCCGACGATGGCCACGGCACCGCCCTTGGGACTGGTGCCGGCGAACACCGCGTGGCGCAGTGCATCGCTGGCGCGGTCCAGGCCGGGCGCCTTGCCGTACCAGATGCCGATGATGCCGTCGTAACGACACGAGTCGAGCGTGACCGCCAGCTGCGAACCCATCACCGCGGTCGCGGCCAGTTCCTCGTTCATCCCCGGCTGGAAGAGCAACTTCAACCCGTCGGCAGCCGCCAGCTTGGCGACCGCCTGCACGTCGCGGTCGTAGCCGGCCAGCGGGCTGCCCGGGTAGCCGCTGACGTACGCCGCGGTGTGCAGCCCGGCGCGGCGGTCGGCGCGCAACTGCTCGTACGGCAGGCGGGCGAGCGCTTGCGAGCCGCTGAGGAAGGCGCGGCCTTCGTCGAGGCGGTACCGGTCGTTCAACTCGTAGGTGTCGATCACGGCCACGGCGGTCACAATAGGCCGCTGTGAGTACCCCCAAGGGCGGCACCCCCGCCATCGTCATGTTGACCGCTGCGGGCGCGCCGTTCGCGGTGCACGAGTTCCACCACGAGCCTGGTGAGAAGCAATACGGCGCAGTCGCTGCCGCCGCGCTGGGGGTGGAACCCGAGCGAGTGTTCAAGACTCTGCTCGCCGACTTGACGGTCGACGGCAAGGTGGAACAGGTGGTCGGCATCGTGCCGGTCAGCGGCCAGCTGTCGCTGCGCGAGTTGGCCGCGGCGATGGGTGGCAAGCGGGCGGAGATGTGCAAGCCGGATCTCGCCGAGCGCCTCACCGGCTACGTCGTCGGCGGCATCAGCCCGTTCGGACAGAAGAAGCGCCTGCGAACGGCGATCGACGAGACGTGCATCTTGTTCGACACCATCTTCGTCAGCGGTGGCAAACGCGGTTTCGACATCGAGATCGCACCCGAGGTGCTGATCAGCGTGCTCGACGCCGTCGTGGTCCCGATCGGCACCGACAAGTAGCCGCGCCGGATCAGCCGCGCGTGACGCGGCCGCGCAACGCGCTGAACGCGAGCGAGAACGACAACGCGCCGATGATGCCCACCGCGGCCAGGCCCTTGCCGATCGTGCCCCACGCCCACCCGTCCTGTAGCAGCGCGCGCATCGCGGCCAGCAGGTAGGTGGTGGGGTTGAACTTGGCCGCGGTCGCCAGCCAGCCCGTCATGGACTCTTCGGGCAGATACGCCGTGGTCAGGAACGCGAACGGGAAGAACAGCAGGAAGGCGTTGCTGACTGCCGTGGGGTTGCCCGTGCGCAAGGCGATCGCGTACGGGAAGCCGGTGAAGGCCAACCCCCACAACCCGGCGATGGCGACGAACAGCAGCAGACCCAGCACCCCGGTGGCGATGTCGATGCCCAGCACCAGGCCCAGCAGCACGACCGGCGTGGTGAGCGAGACGATCAGCACCAGGTCGGCGGTCATCAACCCGATCAACAGGGTGACGCGGCTGACCGGCGTCAGCAGCAACCGGTCGAAGTACCCGTCCTGGATGTCGATCACCAGCGAGTTCGCCCGCGACACACCGGTGACCGCGAACACCACGGCCACGGGGAGCTGGAACGCCTTGTAGTCGAAGCCGGCCGGGAAGCTGCCTTCCACGAACGTCTGCAGCGCACCGACGTTGACGACGAAGAAGAACAACGGAATGGCGATGGCCGGGCCGAAGGCCTCGGGGTCGCGCCACGTCAGACGCAGGGCGCGCAGGGCGACAGTGCGCCAGTCGTCGAGGAAGCCCGCCGGGCGGGCGAGCGTTTGGCGGTCGGTGCTCATGCCGATTCCTCCAGCAGACGCCCACCGGTGATGTGGACGAACACGTCGTCCAGCGTCGGAGTGCGCAGCGTCAGTCCCTCGATGGCGATGCCCGCTTCCGCGAGGGCGACCGCCACCGGGCTGATCGCGGCCGCCCCGTGCGCCACGGACATCAGCACCTCGTCGCCGCGGCGCTCGACCATGTCCACCACGTGCAGATCGTCGACGACAGCCTTCAATCGCTCGCCGGTGCTGTCGCCTTCGCCATGAGCGACACGCGCCACGATCACGTCGCTGCCCATCGACCGCTTCAACTCGGTGGGCGTGCCCTCCGCCACCAGCTTGCCGTGAGCGATGATGCCGACACGGTGGGCGAGCGCGTCGGCTTCCTCCAGGTACTGGGTGGTGAGGAAGATCGTCATCCCGAACACGGTGTTCAGTCGCCGGACTTCGGCCCACACGGCGGCCCGGCTGGTGGGGTCGAGGCCCGTCGTCGGTTCGTCGAGGAACAGCACCTGCGGGTGATGCACGAGCGCTGCGGCGAGGTCGAGGCGCCGCTTCATCCCGCCCGAGTAGGTGGCGATGCGCCGGTCGATCGCCTCGCCGAGGGCGACCAGGTCGAGCAGTTCGCTCACCCGCCGAGCGCGTGTGGCGCGGTCCAGACCGTACAGCCGGCCCTGCAGGTCGAGCAGTTCGCGGCCGGTCTACTTGGGGTCCAGTGCGGCGTCCTGCAACGCCACTCCGATGCGCAGCCGCACCTGGTCCGCCTCGGTCAGTAGATCGCAGCCGGCCACCGTTGCCGAACCGCCGGTGGGACGCAGCAGCGTGGTGAGCATGCGCACCGTCGTGCTCTTGCCAGCACCGTTCGGCCCGAGGAAACCGTAGATCTCGCCCTCGCGCACGGCGAGATCGACCCCGGCGACGGCTTCGTTGTCGCCGAACGTGCGGGCCAGGCCCTGGGCGCGTATCGCCTCCATGGGCGGCGACGCTACCGCTCGCCGTTGGCGTGTCGGCGCAGTAATGCCTCGATGCGCGCGATGCGTGTGCGCGCCGGC